>DATFXE010000088.1:0-4831 GCA_035258585.1 Roseiflexaceae bacterium
CAGGTCTGTGCGTGTCACGCTCTCATGCCTTCTGAGAAAGTGATAAGATGACAAGACGACAAGATGACATCAACGTGATCTGTCATCTTGTCGTCTTGTCGTCTTGTCATCTGAATAAATCCTTCTCCGGCGCGCGAATCAATTCCCGCGCGCTGCCTGGGGCCGGCGTGTAAGGATAGCCACGCACGATCGCCGCCGGTACCGCGTCGATTTTGCCCATCACCAGCTCGGCGGCCGAGGCTAGCTCGTCGGCCACGGCGATCAGGCTGGCGTGCATGGTGTAGCCATAGCCATCCTGCTGCTCGGCGTAATCGGCCAGCGGCGCTAGCCCGGCTACGCCGATCGCCACATTAACCTGACCCTCGCGCCACGGCCGCCCAAACGTATCGGAGATGACGACCGCCGTGTCGGCGCCAACTCGCTCGCGAATCGCCGCACGCAGCGCCGCCGCCGAGCCATCCGGGTCTAGCGGCAGCAGTGTGACGGCTTGGCCCCCGGCGACGTTTGATTCGTCGACACCCGAGTTGGCGCAGATCAGCCCGTGGTGGGTTTCAGTTACCAGCACGCCGCGGTCCATCTTGACGATCCGCCGGCTTTCGCGCAGCACTAGCTCATAGTAGCGTGCGTCCTTCTGGCCCTGCGCGGCGGCCATGCGGGCGATATGCGATGGCTCGATATCCGATGGGTCGACGATGCGGCCCTCGGCTTTCGAGACGATCTTCTGGGTGACAATCAGTACGTCGCCATCGGCGAGCGACAGCCCCCCACCTGCCAGCGCGTCGAGGATCGTAGCGGCCAGATCCTCGCCGGGCCGCACTTCACCGATGCCGCGAACCGGAATCACCCGTATCTCTCCAACCATGAAAACTCCTATCAGGGGCGCGGTACCACCGGGGAGTATTGTACCACGCTCTGCCGAGGGCTGACCACACTCGAATGTGATGGGGGTGCGGGGAGGCCAGGCCGCCCGCGCTGTTGATTCCACTTGCATATACGGCTGGTAATGCTGCGTAATGCCACAAACAGACATTTGCGTACCTGCACGCTGTTCCTTGACAATCGCCCCTATCTGACCTACACTCCGCGCATCTCAGGCTCCTGGATCGGCGTACGGCGCGCTGATCCGTGTAAAGAAAGGGTTCGGCGATGCGAACTCGCAGATGCTCGACGGTAGGGGTGTTCTTGATGCTGGCGGCGCTCGTGCTGGCGAGCTGCGGCAGCCCTCAGGGCGGGCGGGCGACACCGGCCGCCGAGCAGCCGACCGCCGTGGGCCAGCAGGCGACGACGGCCGCCGCTCCAACCGCTGCCGGCGCTACGGCCGTGGCTACCGCCCCCGCCGGCGATAAGGCTCCGGCCGATAGATTACGCTGGTCGCTCGAAGGCGTCAGCGATCTGTCGTCGATCGATCCGGCCAAGCCTGGCGACGCACCGACGATCACGGCGATCAATTTGATCTTCAGCGGCCTGATCCGCCTGGATGAAAAGCTCGAGGTCCAGCCCGACTGCGCCTCGGAGTGGAAGGTTAGCGATGATGGGACGACTTACACTTTTACGATCCGCGATGGCCTGATGTTCGCCGATGGCACGCCCGTCACGGCTGGCGATTTTGTCTACGCGATCAATCGCACACTGGCCCCTGAGACCGCGTCCTATGGTGCGCCGTTCCAGCTGG
The DNA here is from genome assembly GCA_035258585.1 of Roseiflexaceae bacterium. Classification (GTDB taxonomy): domain Bacteria; phylum Chloroflexota; class Chloroflexia; order Chloroflexales; family Roseiflexaceae; genus DATFXE01. The sequence goes on from DATFXE010000088.1 coordinate 1,673, forward strand.
GCCATATCGTCGGCGCGCAGGATGTGGTGGATGGCAAGGCCAAGCAGGCCAGCGGTGTGCACGCGGTGGACGATAGGACTCTGGAGATCAAGCTTGACGCGCCGCTGGCCTACTTCTTGTCGCAGCTCGCCTACCCGTTCACGTTTGCCGTGCCCAAGAAGCTGGTCGAGAGCGGCGCGAAATGGGAGGAGCAGGCCTACGGCACCGGACCATACAAAATCAAAGAGTGGAAGCACGGCCAATCAATGACGCTGACCGCCAATGATAAGTATTGGCGTGGCAAGCCCGGTATTCCGAATGTGACGCTGATCTTCAATAAGGATAGCGAGACGGCCTACCAACTCTATCAGACCGGTGAGCTGGATCTCATGGGCAGCCAGCAGAACCCTGTGCCGGCGGCACATATCGCCGAAGTCCAGAGTCTGCCGGATTTCAAATCGTCCGCCTCGCTTGCGACACGCTATATCGGCTTCAATAACCAGAAGCCGCCGTTTAATAGCGTCGATGTGCGGCGCGCTTTCGCGCTGGCGGTCGATAAGAAGGCGCTGTCCGAACAGGTATTGGCCGGCCAGGTACTGGCTGCCGATCGCATTCTGCCGACTGGCCTGCTTGGCACGCAGCTGCCGATCACCGGGCTAACGCTCGATCCCGCCGCGGCCAAGGCCGCGCTGGCGCAGGCCGGCTACCCGGATGGAAATGGCTTGCCCGAGATCACGCTGGCGTACGGCATAGAGGGCGATAATGAGACGGTCGCCCAGGCCATACAGAGCATGTGGGAGCAGAACCTGGGCGTTAAGGTCAAGCTCCAGTCGTTCGAGCTGGCAACCTTCAGCAAAAACCTCGACACTACCTTCAAGACGCCTGCGCAGGGCTTGCAGTTCTGGCTGAGCATCTGGGGCGCCGATTATCCCGATCCGCAGAACTTCCTTTCGCAGCAGCTGCACAGCAACACAGCCAATAACAACGGCCATTTCTCCGATCCGCAGTTCGACAAGCTGGTCGACGAGGCCGACCAACTCGGCGATCGCGCCCAGATCGAGCGGCGCTTGCAGCTCTACAACCAGGCCGAGCAGATCGCGATCGACAAGGTGGGCTGGCTGCCGCTGTACTACCCAAAGTTCAATATTCTGCTGCGGCCACGCGTGCACGGCTTGGCCGTCACGCCAAACGGGCTGGTCGCGCCCGATTGGACCAAAGTCACACTAAAGTAGGTCGCATGGCGCATGCCGCATCGCACAAGTTGTGGTAGCCTACACGTTGTGAGTTACCATTTGTCCAGCTGATCATTGTTCTGAAGAACAGGACTTACGCGGTCGCCTCAGAGCGGGAGGTTTGGAGGGCCCGCCTACCCTCTGGGTGCCCCTCCAAGAGTCTTGTCTTCTCGCCCACTGCGGCGGCCGGGTACCCTCTGGGTGTCGCCGCAGTCGGCGAGAAAAAAGAAGCTCTTGGGGAGGCAGAGCCTCCCCAAACCCCTGCACCATGTAAGTCCTGTAAAGAAGAGACCATGTCGCAAGTCGCAGATCGCACATAGTGCGATCTGCGACTTGCGACCTGCGATATGTAGCATGCTGCGATTCGTCGCCCGGCGTGGCGTGAGCATGATCTTTGTATTGTTTAGCCTGACGTTTCTGACCTTCATCATTGGTCACCTGGCGCCCGGCGACCCGATTCTGGTGCTGATGGGGCCGCGCCAGGACCCAGTAACATACACCCGGCTGCGGCATCTCTACGGGCTCGACCAACCATTGCTCACACAGTATTTCAACTACCTGGCCAACCTGATCCGAGGTGATTTTGGTCTCTCGTTCAGCTACGAAGGCCGGCCGGTGCGCGAGCTGATCGGCCAGGGTCTGCCGATCTCGTTCGGCGTTGGCGGGCTGGCGCTGCTGGCGAGCGTGTGCCTGGGCGTGCCGCTGGGCATCTTCTCCGCCCTGCACGATGGCTCGCTCGCCGATCGCGGCGCGGTGGCGCTGGCGCTCGGGTTGTACTCGATTCCCAGTTTTGTGCTGATTCCACTGATTTGGATGGTCAATCTGGCGCTCTTCCGCGCCGGCTACCCCAATCTCCCGCAGGCCGGCTGGGGCACGCCGAGCCATATCGTGCTGCCGGTGCTGGTCCTGGCCGCCGCGAATGTCGGCTATATCACGCAGCTTACGCGTTCCTCGATGCTGGAGGTTCTGCGCGACGATTATGTGCGGACGGCGCGCGCCAAGGGGCTGTTCGAGCGCACTGTGATCGCGCGGCATGTCCTGCGGAACGCGCTGCTGCCGCTGATTACGCTTCTGGGGCCCATGACCGCATTTCTCGTGACCGGTGCCTTTGTCGTCGAGGTGCTGTTCAATATCCCCGGCATTGGCCGGACCGCAGTCGAGGCGGTTGGCCGGCGCGATTACCCGGTGATCCAGGGCACCACGGTCATTCTTGGCATTGCTGTAGTGGTTATGAACTCGATCAGCGATCTACTTTACCATGTCTTTGATCCACGCATCGGCCTAACTGATTGAGTTCGTTGTCGGTTGTCGTAGGGGCGAGGTGGCCTCGCCCCTACGACAACTGACCACTGGCACAATGGCGCAGCAAACCCTTCACTCAAATATAACCGAAGTCGCCGTGCGCGACCAGCGCCGTGCGCGCGGCTTCTTGCGGCGCCTGGCGCGTAGCCGACCTGGTGTGGTCAGCCTGGCTTTTATTATCGTGGTCGCGCTGGCGGCGATGTTCGGCCCGGCGATCTATGGGGTCGATCCTACGCACACCGATTTTGGGAGCATCAACGCGCCGCCAAGCCTGCGACACCTGCTCGGCACCGACAAACTAGGACACGATACGCTGGCGCGGCTACTGGCGGCGCTGCGAGTCTCGCTGCTGGTCGCTGCAGTGGTAGAAACGATCAACATTCTGGTTGGCGCGCTGCTGGGGCTGCTGGCAGGATATTTCGGCGGATGGGTCGATATTCTGATCTCGCGACTGGCCGATATGTTTTTCGCATTCCCTGGCCTGCTGCTTGCCATTCTGGTGGCGGCAGTGTTTGGCGAGTGGGTGACGGAGCAGTACGGCAGCACGGCGCGGTTGGTGCTGGTGGCCGGCTCGCTCAGCCTGGTCGGCTGGCCACTGATGGCGCGCTATGTTCGTGGCCAGGTGCTTAGCCTGCGGGCGCGCGAT
>DATFXE010000089.1:0-10977 GCA_035258585.1 Roseiflexaceae bacterium
GGCTGTACCCGCTCCTGCTGCTGATCGAGGTCTGGGGTGGAAATAGGGATGCGTTGTTCCAATTGGAGTGCCCGCAGGATGCCACGACTGTGGACGACAACCACGACCACATCCGGCTGCGCGTCACACCCGAGCTGTGAAGGAGCAATCACAATGACCTGGCTACCGACATTTTTGCTTGCGACCAGCTTTGTTCTCGCGGTGATCTTGACGATCGTCGTCGGGCGGCGGTTCAAGCGCTATGATTTGACGACGGTCGCAACGCCCTCTGGCATCATAGACCTGGAGCTGGCGGGCAATGGCGCGTGTGCGTGCCGGATCGTCAACGCCTGGCGTGCTACGGATGTGCTCAAACGCGCGTGGCCGAACTTGCGCCTGGACATGTTCTGGATTCCGTGCTATGCCGCTGCACTCGCGCTGGGCTGCGCGCTCTTCGCCCGCGTGTTCGACGGCTGGTGGGCATATCTGGGCGCTGCGCTGGCGGTTGGGCAGGTGCTCGCCGGCCTACTCGACTATGTTGAAAATATCGCGTTGCTGGGCACGCTCGCCGACCTCCAGCGGCGCGGCGCGGCTCGCGCGGCGGGCGGTTTTGTTGATTGCGATGCGCCCGGCGCGGATCAGCCGCGCGATACGCCGCCGAAGATCGCCGCATCGTGCGCCAGGATGAAGTTTCGGCTGGTCAGCGCCGGGCTGGTCTATATTATGCTGGGTGTGCTGTTCTGGGTATTAACATAAGTGAATACTACCTCTCGGTGTAGCTCTCATGTCATCTGTTTTTCGTATTTTCGCTCGCAGAGCGAAAATACGAAAAACAAAAGAAGATAAAGCACCGCTGCCTCGCCCTCCACATCTGCGTCAGCGCGTAAGTCCCCTCACTTGACACCATCCGACAAAATAGCTATGATATTAGCAACAACCTAACAAGCGTTAGTTAGGATTGCTTCCTATGCTCGAGACGACGCGCAAAGATCAGATCTACGAGGTCGCCGAGCGGCTATTCAGCGAGCGCGGCTACCACGCCACCACCATGCGCGAGATCGCGCGCGAGCTACAGATCGAGGGTGGCAGCCTGTATAGCCACATCAGCGGTAAGCAGGAACTGCTGTATGAGATCGTTCTGCGCGGCAGCGAGCAGTTTCTGCGGGCCGCGCGCGATGTGGTGGCCGCGGCCACGCCGGCCCGCGCGCGGCTGCGCGAGCTGATGCGCCGGCACCTGGCGATTATGGCCCAGAGCACCCCGCGCGCGATCGTCCACTTCCACGAATGGCGTCACCTCGACGTGGAGCGCCAGGCCGCCATTCGCGCCCGCCGGGATGAGTACGAGTCCTACGTCAGGCGGATTATTCGCGAGGGGGTTGTCGCCGGCGATTTCGCCTCCGGCGACGAGCGGCTGATCGGCCTGCACGTGCTATCGTTGCTGAACTGGACTTACCAGTGGTACGCGCCTGGCGGCACGTTGAATGCAGATGATTTGGCCGACCAGTTTTTTGATCTGCTGATGCGTGGTTTGGAGCCGCGCTGACCTGGCCGTTCACAATGAGGTGAATGATGACGAACTCGGCTGTCCCCACACTCGCGCCACCCGCGCGGCTCACGAGCCGCACCTGGGGATCTGCGGCGCTCGACCCGGCCGTGGATTGGCGCGCTGTCGCACGGCTGCTGTTTACCTCGCGCGCGCTCGACCAGATCGAAGAAGATGAGCTGCTGCCGGCCGGCAAAGTGCGCTACCAATTCTCTGCGCGCGGCCATGAGCTGGCCCAGATTCTGCTTGGCCTCATGCTCGATCATCCCCACGACGCCGCGACGGTCTACTACCGTTCGCGCCCGTTTATGCTGGCGTCCGGGCTGACCGTCGAGGAGTCGTTCTGCGGCACTATGGCGCGAGCGGGCAGCCCGAATGGCGGGCGCGATATCGGTACGGTGTTCAACATGCCCACTCGTGGGCGGGCGGCCGTGCTGCCGATGACCGGCGACGTGGGTGGGCAGTACACGCCGGCGGCCGGCTGGGCGCAGACGATCCGCTATCGCGCCGACACCCTGGGCGAAGCCGACTGGCGCGGCGCGGTGGCGGTGGCGATGGGCGGCGATGGCTCGACCGCCACCGCCGGCTTCTGGGCCGCGCTAAATATGGCGAGCACACTGGCGCTGCCGCTCCTATTCCTGATCGAGGACAATGGTTACGCGATCTCCGTTCCCAGCACACTGCAATGTCCCGGCGGCGATCTGATGGCCAACCTGGCTTCCTACCAGTGCATCCTGCTGCTCGACGGGGACGGCGCCGAGCCGATCGAGGCGGCACGCCAGATCGACCAGGCGCTGGCGCATGTGCGATCCGGCCGCGGGCCAGCGTTGCTGCGGCTGCGCGTGCCGCGCCTGAACGGTCACTCGTCGGCCGATAACCAGAGCTACAAGGACGACGCGACCATGGCCGAGGAGTGGGAGCGCGATCCGCTGCGGCGCCTGCGCGCGCTGCTGCTCGATCGCCAGTGGTGCGAGCGCGAGTGGGATGATCTCGCCAATCAGGTCGAAGCCGACGTCCGCCGGTCGCTCGATCACGCGCTGGCACAGCCCGAGCCGGACCCGGCGATGAGCTGCCGCTTCACGTTTTTCGAGCATGGCTTTCTGCAGAAGGTTGGCGGCTGCGCGACCACCGACGACCCACCACCGACGACTGACGACCAAAATGGCAGGCTTGGTCCTTCGTCCCTGGTCGTTGGTCAGCAAGAAGGTGGTGCGCGTATCAACATGGTCGATGCCATTCGGGGGACGTTGGAGCACGAGCTGCACGTCAACCCGCGTATGGTCGTTTTTGGCGAGGATGTTGGGCGCAAGGGCGGGGTGCACGGGGCCACGCGCGATCTCCAGCGCGCGTTCGGGCACGAGCGCGTGTTCGACACGTCGCTTTCCGAGGAGGGCATCATCGGGCGGGCCGTGGGTATGGCGTTGGGCGGGCTGCTGCCGGTGCCGGAGATCCAGTTCCGTAAGTATGCCGACCCGGCTATGGAGCAGCTGACTGACTGCGGCACGATTCGTTGGCGCAGCAACAACAACTTCGCGGCGCCGATGGTTGTGCGCATCCCGCTGGGCTTCAGCAAGCGCAGCGGCGATCCCTGGCACAGCATCTCGGGCGAGGCGATCTTCGCACACACGCTGGGCTGGCGGATCGCGTTCCCCTCGAACGCGGCCGACGCGGCCGGGCTGCTGCGCGCGGCTATGCGCGGCAATGACCCGGTCTTCTTTCTGGAACATCGCGCGCTGCTGGACACACCTGACGGCCGCGCTCCCTACCCCGGCGACGACTATGCGCTGCCGTTTGGACAAGCCGCGATCCGGCAGACGGGCGAGCTTCTAACGATCGTGACCTGGGGCGCGATGGTCCAGCGCTGTGTTGAAGCGTCGGCGCCGTTTGGGGGCGATGTGGAGATCCTCGATCTGCGAACGATCGTTCCCTGGGATCGCGCGGCTGTGCTCGAATCGGTGCGCAAGACCGGCCGCTGCCTGGTGGTTCATGAAGATACCTGGACGGCGGGCTTTGGCGGCGAGATCGCTGCTACGGTGGGGCAGGAGGCGTTCCCCTGGCTCGACGCGCCGATCGCGCGGCTGGCGACGCCCGATTGCCCGGTGCCCTACAGCGCGGCGCTCATGTCAAGTATAATCCCGACGGTCGAGCTGATCCGAGGGAAGATCGAGGAGCTACTGCGCTACTGACGACCAGAGACGAAGGACGAAAGACCAAAATGGAGCAGGAGGTCTGAGCGGGTGTTCTCGCACCTTGGTCCTTGGTCTTTGGTCCTTTGTCGAGGGGAACATGCCGATGAGCCTTCTACACGAAACCGACACCACTCGCCACGAAGCCTTCCTCACGCATATCGCCGGCGGCGGCAAGGTCGAGGCGACCGACTGGATGCCGGATGACTATCGCGCCGCGCTGATCCGCTTCATCGAGATGCACGCTAACAGCGAGCTGATGGGCGTACTGCCGGAGCGCGAGTGGATCTTGCGCGCCCCGTCGCTGCACCGCAAGCTGGCGCTGACCGCCAAGGTGCAGGATGAGGTCGGCCACGCGCAGCTGCTCTACCGCCTGGCCGAGGATCTGGGCAAATCGCGCGCGCAGATGATGGACGATCTACTGGCCGGCCGGACCAAGTTCCACAATGTCTTTCACTACCCGACTCACAGTTGGGGCGATGTGGGCGTGATCGCCTGGCTGGTCGACGCGGCCGCGATTTTGAGCCAGAAGGCGTTGCTCGGCACCAGCTACGCGCCCTACGCGCGCACAATGCAGCGGATCTGCTGGGAGGAGAGCTTTCACATCAAGCACGGCTACGACATCGTCGTGACGCTAGCCGCTGGCACCGACGCGCAGCGCGCAATGCTCCAGGACGCGCTGAACCGCTGGTGGGGACCGCTGATGCAGATGCATGGCCCGCCTACGCCGCCCGAGCGTGACAAGGATCTGACCCTCTGGCGGATCAAAACGCGCGCCAACGAAGAGCTGCGCCAGGAGTTCATCGCCACCTACGTGCCGCGCGTGTGGCAGCTTGGCCTGAGCTTGCCCGACCCGGCGCTGCGCGAGCGCGACGACGGCAAATGGAGCTATAGCGAGCCGAACTGGGATGAGCTTCGCACGGTCGTCTCCAACCACGGCCCGCGCAGCGCCGAGCGCCTGGCCTTTCGGCGCCTGAACTATGAGCAGGGGGCCTGGGTCAGAGGGGAGGCTTGAGGCTTGTGGCTTGTATGAATCGGTCGTTTAAAAGTTATCGTGATCTTGAGATCTGGCAGAAGGCCATGTTAGTCGCCAAGATGATCTATCAGGCTACTGCGGCCTTTCCAAATGCGAAGAGATCATACTGCTGGCAAACTCGCCAGGTGGGGGTGCGGGGGCCTGCGGCCCCGAGACGTTTCTTTTTTGCACCTGGTTCGGGCGGCAAAGCCGCCCGAACCAGGTGCAAAACCAAATGCTTCTTGGAGGGCTTTGCCCTCCAAACCTCCCATCTGAGTAAGCCAGTAGTATCAGAGATTCGGATTGGTCAATCAGATGCGCCGTGTATCAGTATCAATACTGTACCGTTCGCTTGGTAATCATACAAATGAATAGCGAAGGCAACCAATGCACGACAACAAGCCTCAAGCCTCAAGCCTCAAGTCTCAGGTCTACGAGGTCTTCCGGCGTGAGAAGGCCGGCGCGCCGATGGTCCATGCCGGCAGCGTCACCGCCGATAGCCCCGAGCTGGCGCTGATCTACGCACGGGAGAGCTTTGGGCGGCGTGGCGAGAGCCAGGCGCTCTGGGTGGTGCCGCGCGCCGCAGTGATCGAGCTGGACGACGCTGATATCCTCGCCCCCGCACTGGAGCGCGGCTACCGCAGCGTCGAAGGTTACCGTATGCGCGAGAAGCTCCAGGTGGTACGCGAGCGCCTGAAGAGTGACAAGATAACAGGGTGACAAGATGACAAGATGAGACTGTATCATCTTGTCATCTTGTCAAGAGAGTATGCGAGAACTATCTGAGAATCTACACACACAACTCGTAGAGCTGCTGCTGGCGCTGGCCGACGACGAGTTCGTGACCGGCTACGCCAACAGCGAATGGACCGGCATCGCGCCGCTGCTGGAAGAGGATATCGCCTTCAGCTCGCTGGCGCAGGATGAGCTGGGCCACGCGCGGCTGTTTTACGAGCTGCTCTCCGAATTGCAGATTGCAGATTGTAGATTGCAGATTGAGCCTGAAGCCAATCTACAATCTACAATCTACAATCTACAGTCCCCCGACGCGATCGCCTACGGGCGTGCGCCATCGGGCTTTCGCAACGCGCGCCTGGTGGAGCGGCCGCGCGGCGACTGGGCTTACAGCGTTTCGCGCCAGTTTCTGTACGACACCGCCGATTATGTACGGATCGAGAGCCTGTGCCGCAGCGCTTATGCGCCGCTGGCCGACGCGGCCGCCAGTATCATCCGTGAGGAGAAGTACCACCTGCTGCACGCACAGACCTGGCTCGATCGCCTTGCGAACGGCGGCGCCGCGGCGCGCGGTCGGCAGCGCGCCGCGTTCGAGGTGCTCTGGCCCGACGCGCTGGGCCTGTTCGAGCCGGTGTTAGGCGAGAATGCGCTGGTTGCCGCCGGAATCCTGCCTGATTCATTCGCGGCCCTTCAGCAGCGCTGGCTCTCCAGCATTGCCGAGCCGCTGCGACGGCTGGAACTGCCATTCCCGTTCGTGAGCGACGAGCGTGGATGGGAAGCGCTGCTGGCGCCCGACTATGGCGGCCGGCGCGGCGAGCATTCGGAGAGCTTCACGGCTTTGTATGAGCAGATCACCAGTGTTTACCAGCTCGATCCGAATGCGACATGGTGAGGAATGATGATCGATCGACAGACAATCACAGAGCAAGATATCTGGCAGGCTCTGCGCGACGTGCCTGACCCTGAAATTCCAACCATCAACTTGGTCGATCTGGGTGTGATTCTACGCGTCGAGTTGGATAAGGCTGCGCAGCACGCTCGGATTTTGCTGATGCCGACCTTTACCGGCTGCCCGGCGATCGAGTTCATGCGCGATCTGATCCGCGAGCGCCTGGCACAGCTTGGTCTCGTGACGCAGGTCGACGTGACGCGCGAGCAGCGCTGGAGCAGCGATCGGATCAGCGAAGCCGGCCGGCGGGCCCTGGCGAAAGCTGGGATCGCGCCACCCGGCCCAGCAACGAGCAGCGTGGTCATTCCGCTGCTGGAGCCGGCGCTGTGCCCGCACTGCGGGTCGCGCCATACCACGCTCGATTCGGCGTTCGGCCCGACGCTCTGCCGTGCGATCGCCTACTGCCGCGATTGCAAGCAGCCATTTGAGCAGTTCAAACCGCTGTAAATTGAGAATTGAAAATTGAAAATTGAGAATGGAGAGATGCAAATCTTTCTCAATTTTACATTCTCAATTTTCAATTCGAAAGCGAGGATCGACGATGATCAAACTGGTCTGCCTCTACAACCAGCCAGCCGACAAGCAAGCGTTCGATACACACTATGACGAGATCCACACGCCGCTCGTGCGGCAACTACCCAATCTTACCAGGCTGGAGATCGCCCGTGTGACGGGCGCGCCGCGCGGCGAGTCGCCCTACTACCTGATCTGCGAGATGTACTGGCAGAGCCGTGAGCAGATGGACGCCGATATGGCCTCGCCGGAGATGCGGGCCGTCGGCAAGGATGCGCGCGCATTTGCCGGCGAGCTGTTGACGATGCATATTGCCGAAGTGGTCAGCAGTTAGTTATCGGTGGTCATTGTCAGTTAGCTATAGCTAACTGACAATGACCACTGATGACTCATACAAGGAATCGTACAATGTCGTATGATCTCGACTACCCGGCCCCTCAGCCGGCCGAGTCATTTGATTTCAAGCACATCCGGTACATGAAGGGCGGGGGCCGTGCGACGGTGACGATCGATCGCCCCGAAGTCTACAACTGCTTCAACTTTCGCACGCTGCGTGAGATGGCGCGGGCTTTCGAGGACGCCGGCTGGGACGACCAGGTCGGTGTGCTGGTGCTGACCGGTGCGGGCGAGAAGGCCTTCTGCACCGGCGCCGACCTGGACGAGCAGGAGCGCTTTGTGACGCGCCCGCAGGATTATTGGAAGTGGATGGGCGCATTCATCGACGCGCACGACCGCCTGCGCAATATCGGCAAGCCAACCATTGCGCGCCTCAATGGCATGACCGTCGGCGGCGGCAATGAGTTCAACATGGCCTGCGATCTGGCGATCGCCGCAGAGCATGTCGTCATCCGGCAAGTCGGCACAGCGCGCGGCAGCGTGCCGGCCGGCGGTGCGACACAGTGGCTGCCGATCATGGTTGGGGATCGGCGGGCGCGCGAGATTCTCTGGCTGTGTGAGCCGATCCCGGCGGCGCAGGCGCTCGACTGGGGGCTGGTCAACCAGGTTGCGCCGCTGGCCGAGCTCGACGCGGCGGTCGACACCATGGCAGCTAAGCTGCTCGATTGCATGCCCGATATTATGCGCTACGCCAAACAGCAGACCAACTTCTGGAAAGATTTCTCCTGGCATACTACGATCGGCCATGCGCGTGACTGGCTCGGCATCCACTCCGCTTCGGACGAGGTGCGCGAGGGGCTGGAGGCGTTCCATGCCAAGCGGCCGGTGGACTATCGTGGGCTGCGCCGCAATCGTATCGGTTAAGGGTTAGGGGTTAAGGGTTAGATTCTTTGATCTCAATGAGCTCATTGCACCTTAACCCTTAACCCCTAACCCTTCATGATGAGGAGTTGTATGACACAAGAAGCGTTCGTCCTCCACGAAACCACCGGCGCAGTCGCAACGCTCACGCTCAATCGCCCCAAGGCGCTCAACGCGCTGAGCCCCGAGCTGATGGCCGAGCTGGCCGCGGCGATCGAGGCGCTGGACGCCGACGAGGCGGTGCGCTGCATAGTGCTGACGGGCGGGCCGCGCGTGTTCGCCGCCGGCGCCGACATCAAAGCCATGGCTGAGCGCACGCCCGCCGGCATGGTCGAGGCGCGCAGCTTCGCGACCTGGGAGCGCATTCGGCGCTGCCGCAAGCCGATCATCGCGGCCGTGAGCGGCTACGCGCTGGGCGGCGGCTGCGAGCTGGCCATGCAGTGCGACCTGATTGTCGCCAGCGAGACCGCGCAGTTCGGCCAGCCCGAGATCAACATTGGGATCATGCCGGGCGCCGGCGGCACCCAGCGGCTGGCGCGCGCAATCGGGCCCTACCGCGCGATGGAGATGGTGCTGACCGGAAGGATGCTCTCGGCTCGCGAGGCGTACGCCGCCGGACTGGTCAACCGCATCGCGCCGATCGAGGGCTTTCTGGCCGAGGCTCAGCGGCTGGCGGCCGAGATCGCCGAGCGCGCTCCGATCGCTGTGCGGCTGGCGCGCGAGGCGCTGCGCTACGGCGTCGAAACCACAGTGCGAGAGGGGCTGGAGATCGAGCGGCGCAACTTCTACCTGCTCTTCGACACCGAAGATCAGAAAGAGGGCATGCATGCGTTTGTCGAGAAGCGCAAGCCGGAGTATCGGGGAAAGTGACAAGATGACAGGGTGACAAGATGACACAATGACGTGATTACTTGAAAACCCATCTTGTCACCCCCTCATCTTGTCATCTTGTCAGGCACGAGAGGCAATATGAGCGAAGAGCGGACAGTTCTCTACGAGACCAACGACGGCGTCGCGACGATCACGCTGAACCGGCCACAGGCGTACAATGCCTTCACTGCGCTGATGCACGCCGAGCTGATGGCTGCGCTCAAGCGGGCCGAGCGCGACGAAGCGGCGCGCTGCATCGTGCTGACCGGCGCGGGCAAGGCGTTTTGCAGCGGCCAAGACCTCAAGGATCTGGGGCCGGATGAGACGTTTGGCGCGCTGGTGCGCGATCGCTACAATCCGCTGATCCTGAAGCTGCGCGCGATCCCAAAGCCGATCGTAGCCGCCGTCAACGGCGTGGCTGCCGGCGCGGGCATGAGCCTGGCACTGGCCTGCGATCTACGAGTGGCGGCCGATACCGCGCGTTTCGTCGCGGCGTTCGCGAATGTCGGCCTGGTGCCCGATAGCGGTATGAGCTACTTTCTGCCGCGCCTGATCGGCCCCACGCGTGCGCTGGAGCTGTGCATGACCGGCGCGACGCTCGACGCCGCAACCGCACACAGCTACGGGATGCTCAACGCCGTGGCAAGCGCGGAGGAGTTTCCCGCTGTGGTGCGGCAGCTGGCCGAGCGCCTGGCGAACGGGCCAGCCACCGCGCTGGGGTTGCTCAAGCGCAGCTTCGAGCTGGCGGCCAGCGCGCCTTTGGAGCAGGCGCTCGATTACGAGGCTCAGGCGCAGCAGATCGCCGGCCTCAGCGCCGAATATGCCGAGGGTGTGCTGGCGTTCCGCGAAAAGCGTGCGCCGAAGTTTCGCTAGAATGTAGGCCAAGAATCCGCGAATTGCGCGAACATACGCGCATGGAAGCTATTGCTGGTTCGGCTGACGATAGACGATGGCAGCGTCGTCCATCCTCTGTCGTCTATCGTCGTAACCAGGAGGCGCCTTCCGCAACTATGTACTCCTAACACAGCAGCGGCTCCCGCTTTCCGACGGGAGCCGCTCGCTGCTTCGATCAGGTGTGCCAGCGCCTAGCTGAAACCGCTGTTGATCGAGCTGAACATCGTGCTGACCTTGCCGCCAAAGACGGTCAGAACTGCGACGACGACCACCATAATCAGCACCAGTATCAGCCCATACTCGACCAATCCCTGACCTTCCTCCTTGACAAAGAAACCACGGAGCATGACGGGCCATCCTTCCGGCAAAATAGTAGCCGATCGGACAATAAGTGCATCTCAATCCTACGCTGGGGGTATGACCAGAATATGAAGTTGAAGGCTGGAATGATGATCTATCTGTCATAAAAGTGTGAAATGTGCCTTTTCGCAGCTTATCTGTGGTAGTATTGAGCTTATGAATGAAGATCAAATAGCTGTTCTCGGCTGCGGCACGATGGGGGCCGGCATCGCGCAGGCGGCCCTAGCGGCCGGCTGCTCGGTGACGCTCTACGATGTCAGTGCTACGGCGCTCGATCGCGCGCGCGAGCGGATCGACGCCGGCCTGAGCAAGCAGGGCCATGAGAGTGCGCTCGAACGGCTGCGGCTCGCCACAGCGCTGGAGCAGATCGCCGGCGCGGCGCTGGTGATCGAGGCCGCGCCCGAGCAGCTCGAGCTCAAGCGCGATCTGTTCGCCAACGCCGGCGCGATCTGCCCAGCCCCGGCTGTGCTGGCCAGCAACACCAGCTCGCTGCCGATCGCCGCACTGGCGGCTGCCAGCTCCGATCCACAGCGCGTGGCCGGCCTGCACTTCTTCAACCCGGTCCATCGCATGGCGCTCATAGAAGTCGTGTGCGCGCCCGCCACCGACGACGCGACAGTCGCCGCGCTGCTGGCGTTTGTCCAGCGCCTGGGAAAGACGGCGGTGCTGGCGCGCG
>DATFXE010000090.1:0-3067 GCA_035258585.1 Roseiflexaceae bacterium
CAAATATGCCAAATCAATGCACGTATCAGTAAGTTGTGAGTTACGGCGACTACTACTCAAAACTCAAAACTCAAAACTTGGGCTCTACTGGCGCATGAACAGATACACCAGGTAGGCCCAGGCTTCGCGCAGAACATAGCGCATCTCCTCGGCGCTGCCGACCGAGATCGGCGATGTGCGGGTCGGCGAGCCGTAGGCGATCAACCCCAGGTCGCGAGCCATCTTGATCGAGCGCAGCATGTGGAATGGGTCGCTGACCAGCAGCACGGCCCCGATCCGGTTGGCGCGGGCCAGCGGCACCGCATTCCGCAGGCTCTCCCAGGTGGTAGTGCCATGCTCCTCCAGCAGTAGCGCGTCAGCGGCAATCCCGTGCTCGATCAAGTACTGCTTGCCGGCGGCCGCCTCGGATATCGTATCGCCCGAGCCGGTCCCGCCGGTCAGAATGATCTGGCGAACCTGGCCGCGGCGGTAGAGCTCCAGCGCATGGTCGAGTCGCGCGCGCAAAACTGGCGACGGATCGCCGTTCCATTGGGCCGCACCCAGCACCAGCGCCGCGCCAACCCGCCCGCCGCCCACCTGCTGCGCCTCGTCGCGGCGCCCCTGCATCACAATCAACCCGCAGACCAGCCCGAGCAGCGCCAGCACTGTAAAAGCGGTAATAACCAGCCCGCGCAGAAAGCCGGCCAATAGACGAATAGCATAGCGCGTGTTCATAGCCTGCATTATGCGAGAGCATTGGAAAATGCGCAAGTGCTACAATATAGCCTACAGCAGCGCGAACGGGGTGGGGACTTCGGCTCCTCCGAACCTCCCGATAAAGACTGCTCAGTGCTAGCGATGGGCACAACAATCGTCGCAGAACCAACGTCATATCCACAACGTAATGAGTGATACTGCTGGCGTACTCAGATGGGAGGTTTGGAGGGCAAAGCCCTCCAAGAAGCATTTGGTTTTGCGCCTGGTTCGGGCGGCAAAGCCGCCCGAACCAGGCGCAAGAAAGAAACGTCTCGGGGCCTGCGGCCCCCGCACCCCCTCCTGGCGAGTTTGCCAGCAGTATCAATGAGTACGCGTAATAAGGAGTATCCGTGAGGAACGTTCGATTCGATTGGCGCTGGGTTGTCGCGGTCGTGGTGATCGTCATACTGGCGAGCGCGGGCCGGCTGCCGTGGTATATCACAACATTAGCCGTAGGGGGCAGCGGCGCCTGGCTGGTGGCGATGGGCTGGCAGGCCTGGGTGCGTTCGGGCGGCCCGCCGTCGCGCGGGCGGGTGACCTACTGGCGCGGCCAGCGGATCGAAACCGCGCCCGTGCGGCGCGGCCCGGCCATGCCGCGCTGGAGCGATATTGGCCCGGCGGCGCCCTACCTGATCTTTGGGGGGATCCTGCTGCTCAGCGCGATCACGATTGCGCTGCGCGCGCTCGGCCTCTGACACCGCGTTGGAACGTTCAAACGTTTGAACGTTCCGACGTTCTAGTGGTCAACCACACTGATTTTGCTCTGGAGGCTCGGAGGGGGCACCCAGAGGGTACCCGGGCCCCTCCGAGCCTCCAGAGGTGGGGGTGCAGGGGGCGACGCCGTTCCCCCTCTGGGTGTGGGCACCCGGCCGCCCCCAAACCCCCACCCAGCAGAAACACTGTGGCAAGCCACTAGCGGTTCTACCGCCCGCCCATCCACATCCCCAGCGCGCCCTCGGCCTTTCTGGTCGCGCTGCCGTCGGCGATGTCGATGATGTACACGCCGTCGTCGGCGCCGTAGGCCAGGCGCGTGCTATCGGGCGACCAGGGGCTGAACGAGAAGGTGTAGGCGTCGAAGAAATCCTGCAGGCCCACAAACGCTGCGCTGGGCGTGAACGTCGCCAAATCGCGGATGGCGCCGCCGGCGATGTCGACGATATGCCAGGTGCGCTGGCCGGCGTGGGCATACTCCTGGTCATAGGTTAGGTACGCGATCCGCGCGCCATCCGGCGACCAGAAGAAGGCTGTGACGTGCTCATCCTGGTGTGAGATCACCCGCGCCTGGCCGCCCGTGCCGTCGATCAGCTTGAGCGGGCCATAGCCCTCCAGCCCGCGAATCATATACGCGATCTGGTCGCTGTTCGGCGCGCGGATGATCCGCAGATCCGATTTTTCCTCGCGCGCCAGCATCGTCGGATCTTTGCCCTCGGCCGAGACGCGCATGATATCGCTCTTGACATCGTCGATCGTCGGCTGGGCGCTGGTGATCGGCGGCTGGGCCACGTAGAAGAAGTGCTGCCCGTCGACCGCCCAGGCCGGGGCCTGGAAGAAGCCAGGGTCGCTCAGCAGCGGGCGCGACTGCTCCTCGCCGGGGTGGTAGGTTGCCACATGGCCGCCCTGAACGGTGTGGCCGCCCAGGTGCAGCAGCAACGTGCCGCTATCCGGGCTCCATGCGAAGAACGAAGGCGCGCCGGCGGCGATCAGGTGCGCCGGCGCCGAACCGTCGGCCGGCACGATCTGCGCAGTCAGCTTGCCGCCGACCAGGAAGACCATGTATTTCCCATCGGGCGACCAGGCCAGATCGATAGGCACATTCTCGCGGCTATGGTACAGCTCCTTGCGCTCGCCACTGACCACATCCAGCAGAACGATCGCCGCGCCGCTATCATCCTCGGTGACATACGCCAGCCGCCGCTGATCGGGCGCGGTGGCGGGGAAGCTATAGCCGTCGGTCTTGGCGTTCTCGGCCAGTACGCGCTCGGCGCCGTTCCCTTCCAACAGCCGCACCTTCTTATCCGGCCCCATCACCACCAGCTCGATCGGCTGGGATGGCGAGCGCAGGAGCAGCCATGCCAGCGCGCCCCCGCCTGCCACCACCACCAGCAGCAACATCGGAACGACGATCCACAGCAGTCGCCGGGCGGTCATGGCGGTCTCCTTTATTTGTCTTGGGAGGTCTGGAGGGTTCTTCAGTCCGTCCAAATCTCCCCTGGTTGCAGGTGTGAAGGCGGCGAAGTCGCCCCGCACCCCGGCCAAATAAGCGCAATCAATGCACAGCTCAGCAGGTAGAAGCGGAACGTAGAGGTCTGTGCCATGCGCGAAACGGCGAGGA
>DATFXE010000091.1:0-10294 GCA_035258585.1 Roseiflexaceae bacterium
GGCGCTATGGGTGAATATCCATGGCTCGTTCGTGCTGGGCAGCGTGCTGATCGCGATCACGCTGGTGGGTGAGTGGCTCAAGCGCTACATCGCAAGCTGGCGCGAGGCGGCCAGCTGGGCCAGCAAACCGATCGGCGTGCCCGAAGATGTGCTGAGCCGCGCCGAGCCCGAGGGCTTGCCGCCACTGCTGCCGCTGCTGCTATGGGGGGCGGCGACAGGGCTGGCGCTGCTGATCAACCCGCGCGGCCCGCAGGTGCTCGGCTATGTCCGCAATTTGCTGGGCACCTCGGCCGTCACCAGCCTGGTGACCGAGTGGGCCCCGCCGACGATCCGCGACACGGGCGGGATGATCTTCTTCCTGTTTTTGTTCGTATGCATTGGCGTGCTGACCTACGCCCGCCGCCGGCCCGACCTGACCGACCTGCTGCTGTTCCTCGCGTTTTTGTGGAATGCGCTCGGCGCCAGTCGCAACATCGTCTGGTTCGGCTTCGTCGCCACGCTGCTGGTGGTGGTGCAGGCCAGCACGCTAATCGGCGCGCCGCGCAAGGCCCGTGGCGCAGTTGGCTCACCCACCCTCAACGCCGTGCTGATCGGCGTGCTGGGGCTGCTGCTGACGCTGGCCCTGCCCTGGTGGAAGCAAACGCTGCTTCCGCCGTCGGTCGGCGCGCTGCTGAGCGAGGACACGCCCGTGGCGGCTGTGGCATACATGCGCAGCCAGCCGGATCGCCCGCACCACCTGTTCCACACCGAGGCCTACGGATCATACCTGATCTGGCAGGCGCCCGAGCAGCCGGTGTTCATCGACACGCGGATCGAGCTGTACCCCTATGAACAGTGGCGCGACTATATCAACCTCGGCCAGGGCAACAATGTTGCGGCGCTGCTCCAGAAGTACGATATCGACGCGCTGCTGCTCGACACCGAGCGCCAGAAGCCCTTGATCGAGGCCATCCGGCGCGCTGGCGGCTGGGTCGAGCGCTACAAGGACTCGCGCACTGTCTACTTCACCCGCGTGCCGCGACAGTAGCGCGCCCCGCTCATTTTTCTTACAGGCTAGTGTAGATCTGTTGCTCAGGATTCCTTGGAGCCAACGTGCGGTCTCAGGAGGCAAGCGCTGCCCACCACCAACACCCGAGAACAGCAGTCTCGCCAGCCGACGCATGCCCAGGATGCGCACCAACCACGGCGCCAGCATGCCCTCCACTCGTTGGCGGCGCGAAAGCATGTTGTAGGCATAGGTGCAGGCCAGCACTAGGCCGCGCACGCGCGTGGGATAATCGCGCGCGAATTGCTGGGCGACCGCGCCGCCCTGTGAGTAGCCCAGGACGTGGGCCGCATCGAGGTGCAGATCGTCCAGGAGCTGCGCCAGATCGCGGGCAAGCTGCTCCACGCTATACGGTCCCGGAAGTGCGCCACTCCGCCCATGCCCGCGCAGATCTGGCACAATGACGTGGTAGTGCGTTGCCAAAGCGGGCACGACGGGTTGATACATCGCTCCGCTGACCATCAGGCCGTGGATGAGCAGCAGCGGTGGACCAGCGCCCGACTGCTCGACGAACAACGCTGTTGCAATCGGCGCCGGAATTGAAAGGGGCATGGGAGGAGCCGCCAAAACCTTACGACACCTGCTCGACCCACTCCATATAGTGATCGAACTTGCCGTTATAGTAGACATGCACGATCTGGTTGTGCGTGATCCGCGCCACCGCGTCCCAGACCTCGTCGTCGGTATCGCTGTGGACCACCAGCATGCCGCGCTCGGGCGCGAACTCGTCCTCGCCGGGCGGGATCACGAAGCCCAGCCACTCCTCTGGGTAGCGCCGCTCGACCTCAGCGATCAGCTCGACCCAGCCCTTTTCCTCCATGCCGGTGTACGGGCAGCCGCAGGTACAGTTGACGCCGCAGCCCTCGTGGGTGCCGCAGGCCATGCTGGTGCCGCCGTGCTCGGCGGACGTGAGATTGATCATGACAGGCATATACATTCCTTGAGGCTTGGGACTGGTGGCTGGAGGCTGGTTCGCGACATCCCCAGCCTCCAGTCTCTAGCCTCTAGTCTCTGGCTAGATGTTGATCGCCTGGCCTGTGGCCGCCATATGTGCCGCCTCGCCAATGCTTTCGTAGAGAGTCGGGTGCGCATGGATGGTGCGCATCAGCGACTCGGCGGTGGCCTCGTGCGAGAGCGCTGTGCCGGCCTCGGCGATCAGCTCTGTCGCGTGCGGGCCGATGATATGGATGCCCAGCACCTCGTCGTACTTCTTATCGGCCACGATCTTGACGAAGCCGTTGCGCTGGCCGAGGATGCTGGCCTTGCCGTTGGCCGAGAACGGGAACTTGCCGAGCTTGACATCATAACCGCGCTCGCGGGCCTTGGCCTCGCTCAGCCCGACGCTGGCGACCTCGGGGTTGCAGTAGTAGCAGCCCGGCACCTTGCCGTAGTCGATCGCCGGCGGGTGATGGCCTGCGATATGCTCGGCCGCCACGATGCCCTCGGCCGAGGCCTTGTGCGCCAGCCACGGCGTGGTCACCGCGCAGTCGCCGATCGCGTAGACGCCCTCGACATTGGTCTGCATCATGCTGTTGACCTTGATGAAGCCGCGCTGGTCCATCTCCACGCCCAGCTCCTCCAGGCCGATCCCGCGGTTGTTCTTGGCCTGCCAGCCGATCCCCAGCAGCATGCGCTCGGCGGCGATCTGCTGGTCCTTGCCGTCGGCGCCGCCCACGGTGGCCACCACCTGCGACTCGCTGCGATCGACCGATTTCAGGCTGGTGCCGGTCAAGATCTTGATTCCGCGCTTGGTCAGGGCTTTGTTCAGCTCGGCGCTGATCTCCTCGTCCTCAACCGGGATGATCCGCGGCAGCGCCTCGACCACTGTCACAGTGCTGCCAAAGGCGCGATAGGCCGACGCGAACTCGACCCCGATCGCGCCCGCGCCGACGATCAGCAGCGACTTGGGCACCTCGTTCAGCGAGAGCGCGCCGGTGGACGATAGGATGCGGTCCTCGTCGAACTCCGCCCCGAGCTTGGGTAGATCCATCGGCTTGGCGCCGGTGGCCACAATCACATTCTTGGCCGAGAGTGTGGTTGGCTTGCCATCGGCTCCAGTCACCTCGACCGCGCCGCGGCCACTCAGGCGCGCGCTGCCATCGTAGGTGGCAATCTTGTACTTCTTCATCAGGAAGCTGACGCCGCCGGTATTTTGTTTGACCACCTGGTCTTTATATTTCTGGGTTGCGCCCCAGTCCAATGACGCCTCGGGAATGACCACGCCAAAGCGCTTGCTCTCGCGCGCCTCGTCCAGCAGGTCGGCGGTATGCAGCAGCGCCTTGGTAGGAATACAGCCGATGTTCAGACACACCCCGCCCCAATACTGTCGCTCGACCACGGCGGTCTTGAGGCCGAGCTGCGCGGCGCGAATGGCGGCGACATAGCCGCCAGGCCCAGCGCCGATCACCACTACATCATACTGTGTATCGCTCACGGGACTAACCTTTCTCTTTCGGGAACATACGGCCTATATTGTACCACAGAGCGCTCAAAACGCGATTATGTCCATACGCGTCGGGTGTAGCTGGCACAAACGTGTGTTTCACTCCGGTACGATGTTCCTGGAATCGACGACCGACCACTGACCACCGACGACCACATACACTCAGTGGTCGGTCGTTGGGGGTCGGTCGTCGGCCAGAGCCACCACGCTGGCGATCGCGTGCTCGCGGGTGTGCGAGAGGCTGAGCGCGATCGGGCCAAGCCCAAGCGCCTGGGCGCGCGCGCCAGCGCGGCCGTGAAGCTTCAGCGCCGGGCGCCCCTGCGTATCGTTTAGTATCTCGATCTCGGTCCAGGCCAGCGTGTGATCCGGGCGACTGGCGCCGCCAAGCCCCCGCAGCCCCACGCCGAGCAGCTTGGCGACGGCCTCCTTGGCCGCCCAGCGCGCCGCCAGAGAGGCTGGCCGCGCACGGTAGCTCGCCAGCTCTGCAGAGGTGAAGACATGGCCGAGGAAGCGATCGCCCCAGCGCTCGACCGCGCGCGCGATCCGCTCGATTTCGATCAGGTCGATGCCAGTGTAGAGCATACGAGTTCTGAGTTTGGTGGGGGTTCGGGGCGGCTTTGCCGCCCCCGAACCCCCACCTCTGGGGAGGTCAGGAGGGGCCCGGGTACCCTCTGGGTGCCCCCTCCAGACCTCCCCCAGAAAGAATATTCCGTGTCTATGTACGGATCAGTAACTCTTAATTCACGACTAGCGCTGTTGCGCGGCTGTGAGCGAGATATCGGTGATCTCGGAGAGGTAATCGTGCCCGTTGGCGTAGATCAGAATCGACTGGAGATAGTAGGCCTCTTTCAGCGAATCGTAGTTGCGAAGTACGTATTTGAGATTGTACCACTGGCCCTGATGCACCGGCGTGTAGATGAACTCGCTGCCTCGTTGATCCTTAGGCAGATCTGCGGCCGTCTCATCGACATAGATGCAAAAATAGCGGTATTGTTCTGCGTCGCTCGGACTCCGCTGCTTGTAGGTAAGCTTGATGGTCATCGGGCACTCTGTGCCCTGCTCGCCGGCTTTGGCAATCGACTGGTTGGCGATTCGCACCCATGCGCGAAGCTCAAGCAAGGGATATTCCGAAACATCCAGATCAAGCGGCTGCCCGATCGAGACGGCGAACGATTTGCTCTGGTTGCCCTGCCGGCTGAACTGACCAATGCTGGCGTAATCGGCGGGTGTGCAGTTGTCCGGCGTAACCGGGCCACAGCGCTGCTGGATGGTGAATGTGCCGTTGCGCTCCTGGTCGGTGGTATTCGAGTCGGTCACAATTGTGTCGGCGATCCACGTCCCGCTGGCGTCGGCTTTGGCGCCCGAGGGCCAATTGTCGAGCTTGCCGTTGCGGATGAGCTGCCATTGCGCCGGCAATGCCGCACTGACCCTTCCCGCCGTATCGACTTGAATTTTCCTGCCGGGCTCGGCAGTCACCACGCCGCCCGGTGTCCGCACCTCGACTGTACCGGTGCGCACGGCAACCTCGATCATCAGCAACTCACCTGAATCGGCGCGCAGATCCGGTCGGCCATCCTCGGCGTGCGGCACGTTGATGCTGTAGCTGCCCCCCGGCGCCAGGAACAGGCTGACCCCATTGCTATTGGAGATCACGACGCTGTACATCACCTCGCTGTACTGGCTCTGCTCTTTGGAAGGGATATCGTATCGCGCATAGCCGGCGCTCTGCCGGAATTCGACGATCTGCCGCTGCTTCGACCAGCGCGAGACCATATACTTCTGCAGCGTCAGATCGGCCCCGGTGGGGTGCGCCCACATGTCGACTTGCGTCTGATCGGGCAGCTTGATCGAGGCGACCTGCCCGTAGCCCGCGTCGGGCACCGCCTGAACGCGATCGCCTTCGCGCAAGGTCACACACACATCCGTGACGCCCGCCGGATTATCGGCGCACTGGGCATCCGGCGTAATTTTCTTGGCGCTGTCCTTCGCTTGGTACGTCACGCCAGCGCGCGCATGGACGCGCACAACTCCGCCTTCCACGCGTTCCATCGCGCCGGTATAATAACGCCAGCTGGCCAGGCCCGCGGCGGCGACAAGCGCGCAAAAGATCAGAAAGAATGTCCCCAGGATCAGCCATGCACTGGTCTCTGGACGCACGCGCCGCCGGGTCGATTCGATTGTTTGCGATTGTTCAGCCATCTTTTTTTGGTGGGGGTGTGGGGGCGGGCTTTGCCCGCCCCCAGAGCAGATTTTTCTGGTGGTCGTGCTGGCGGCCTTGCCGCCAGCACGACCACCAGAAAAGGCATCAGGAAGAGCTGCGCCCTTCCTTACTACCCCACTGAGCCACCATAGGGGAGGTTTGGAGGGGCCGCAGAACCTTCCAAACCGCCCCGAAGAGAATCAATAAATAGGTAAGTAGCGTTCCAGCTCCCACTGGCTGACGGCAAGCTGATATGATTCCCACTCCTGCGTCTTGGCCTCGACGAAGCGCTCCAGCACATGTGGGCCGAGCGCATCGACGATCACTTCGTCGCGCTGAAGCTCGGCCAGCGCGTCGCAAAGCGAGCCAGGCAGGGTCTCCAGCTGGCGCGCGCGCGGGTCGACGTGGTACAGATCCTCTTCTGCGGCCTGGGGCAGCGGCATCTTGCGCTTGATGCCATCCAGCCCGGCGCGCAGCATCACCGCGAACGCCAGGTACGGGTTGCAGGCCGGGTCGGGGCAGCGCAGCTCCACCCGCGTCGCCTGGGCGCGCCGGGCGCTGATCCGCGGCACCCGTACCAGCGCCGAACGATTGGTGCGGCCCCAGCTGAGGTACACCGGGGCCTCATAGCCAGGCACCAGCCGCTTGTACGAGTTCACGAGCGGCGCCAGAATGGCGATCATGCCCTTGGCGTGGCTGAGCAGCCCGGCGATGAATTGCCGCGCCATCGGCGAGAGACCGTACGGGTCGTCGGCATCGTAGAACATGTTGCGCCCGGTCGCGGCATCGCTGAAGCTCTGGTGGACATGCATGCCGCTGCCGTTGATGCCTGTGAGCGGCTTGGGCATAAACGTCGCATACAGGCCGTGCTGCTGCGCCACCGCTTTGAGGGCCATCCGAAACGTCACCGCCTGGTCGGCCGTCCGCAGCGCCGGGCCATACTTGAAGTCGATCTCGTGCTGGCCGACGGCGACTTCATGGTGCAGCGCCTCGACCTCGATGCCGAACGACTCGAGCGCGCGGACCATATGGCGGCGAATATGCGAGGCCATATCGGTCGAGACGTCGAAGTAGCCGGCGGCGTCATTGGGGTCGGGCGCGGGCTGGCCGACCGTGTCGGTCTTGAAGAGGAAGAACTCCAGCTCCGGGCCGACGTTGTAGATTAGGCCGAGCCTGGCGCAATCTTCCAGCGCGTTTTTCAGAACAAAGCGCGGGTCCCCGGCGAATGGCTTGCCGTCAGGCGTGAAGACATCGCAAATCATGCGCGCCGTTGTGAATCCCGCGCCCTGATCCCATGGAACGATCGCGAACGTCTCTAGGTCCGGCACCAGAAACATATCGCTCTCAGCGATCCGTGCGAACCCCTCGATCGACGAGCCGTCGAACCATACACCATGATCCAAACAATCCGGCAACTGCGCGACTGGGATGGTGACGTTTTTAACCATCCCGATGATATCGGTAAACTGCAAGCTGATGAACTCAACCTGCTGGTCCTTGACCACCGCCAGGATGTCGTCGTTGGTGCGAGGCATATTTTTAGTCCTGGGAGATGGGAGTTAGGAGTTGGTAACGTCGCCCAACCCCCAACCCCTAACTCCCATCTCCCGCTCGTTGATACAGCACCTGGTACCCGCCGTTGCGCGCCCCCTGCGCGATCACCCGGTAGTGCAGGCGGCCCTGAGCGTCGGTCAGGACATCACCGCGGCGTGTTACCTGCTCATCCGGGCGCGCCTGGACCGAGAAGGCGACGTTGCCATCGGGATTGAGCAGCTCGATCCGTAGCTCGCCGCGCTCGGCCTGCACGATTACAATCGCGTTCAGGTTCGCGCCGTTCGCGCCCGTCTCGATTGTGCGCTCGCCATTGCCGTCGGCACCAACAAAGGTCGCGTTGACATTCCCGCTGTCCGGCAGCGTATCCATCGACTCGCGCTCGCCCGAGGTCAGCAGGCAGCCGCTCAGGAGCAGGCCGAGACCAACGACGAAAGACAAACGACCAATGATCGGCAACCAGATCGATAATCTAGTGTTCGTCTTTCGTCTTTCGTCTTTCGTCTTTCGTCTAGCCATAGGATTCTGGCCGGCTGCTGGCATTGAACGTCTCCGTGACCGGCACCTGTGTGAGCCGCAGCGGGCGGCTGCTCTCTACGCGCAGATTCGTCTCGCAGTTGTCGCAGACCACCTCGGCGCCGACCATCGCCATATATTCCTGGAGCGCCAGCCTTTGCCCACAGACAGGGCAGGTTGCGAATACAGGTGCCATGTCCTTCCTCCTGTGATCTGTCGTGTCGGGGTGGGGGTCTGGGGGCGGCTTTGCCGCCCCCAGATCAGATTTTCTGGTCGTCGTACTGGCGGCCTTGCCGCCAGTACGACGACCAGAAAAGGCATCAGGAAGGGTTGCGCCCTTCCTTACTGCCCTTATGAGCCCTCCCCTACAGACTGTAAAGTTGCCAAGAACCTTGAAGGTTGAAAATTGGAACGTTCTAGCGTTCAACCTTCGAACGTTTCAACGGAATAGATCATTCAGCGAACAGCGAGTCGACAAACGCCTGCGCGTCAAACATCGCCAGGTCGCTCAGCTTCTCGCCTGTGCCGATATAGCGAATCGGCCGCTCGATATCCTGGGCGATAGCAAAAGCGATCCCGCCCTTGGCGGTACCATCCAGCTTGGTCACGGCCACATCGGTGACGTCGACCGCCTGCATGAACGATTTGGCCTGCAGAACGCCGTTCTGGCCGGTGGTCGCGTCGATCACCAGCAGCACCTCGTGCGGGGCGTCGGGGATGCGGCGGCGAATGATGTTGCGCAGCTTCTCCAGCTCGCGCATCAAATTGGCTTTGGCGTGCAGACGGCCGGCGGTGTCGACAATCAGCACATCGACATTTTGCTCCAGCGCCGCATCGACCGCATCATAGACGACCGCGCCGGGGTCGGCCCCCTGGCCGCGCGTGATCACCGGCACGCCGGCGCGCTCGGCCCATGTCTCCAGCTGCTCGGTGGCGGCGGCGCGAAAGGTATCGGCGGCCGCCAGCAGCACGTTCTTGCCGTACTGCTGCTTCAGGCGGTGCGCCAGCTTGGCGATCAGCGTGGTCTTGCCCGCGCCGTTGACGCCCACGACCAGCAGAACATAGGGATGCGCCTGGACCGGCTGGCGCACCTGATCCTGGAACGTGCGGACCATCTCGGCCTTGAGCATGTCCCTGGCTTCGCGCACGCGCTTGACGCCGTTGCGGTTGACGCGATCTTTGGTGCGGTTGACCAGGTACTGGGTCGTCTCCAGGCCGACATCGGCCTGGATCAGCAGCGCCTCGAGATCATCCCACAGTTCGTCGGTGATCGGGTCATCGACCGCGAAGAGACCCGAAATCTGGCCGAAGAAGCCTCTGCGCGACTTCTCGGTAGCATGGTCGATCTTCTGCTCTTCTTGCCGGGCTTCCTCTTCGGTGCGCGGCGCGTCCTGCCCAAGGCCGAATAATCGTCGGAACATCTATTCTCTTCTCCAGATTAGCCCCAACCGAGATCGTCGGGCTTTTTTGAAGCCTTTTTGCTAATGCCCCCATCCTCCTCCTCTGCCTGCTCGCCTTCGCCACTCAGCTCCTCTTCGAGCATCTCCTCGACCATGTTGTCCCAATCCTCGCCCGCCTCTTCGCCCAGCTCTTTGCCAAGCTTTTTCGCCCAGCGGGCGATCGAGCGCGGGTCGTTCTCGTCCAGCCCGGCCAATATCGACGGGTCGGCCAGCGCGTCGGCGCGCGACTCTTCGGATTTCATCACTGCCACGCGCGAGACGGCGCGCTGAACCTCGGTGCTGGCGCAGCGTGGGCAGGCCAGCCCGGCCGGGTCGCTGAAGCCGCGCACCAACTTCTGGAAGCGGCCGTTGCAGTTCGGGCAGATGTATTCGTAGATCGGCATAGCCCCCTCAGTCGGCCGTCGGCAATCCGCAGTCGGCGGTCGGCAGTTGACAACGATGTTCTCTGCTGACTGCTTACTGCCGATTGCTGACTGCTCACTGGTTACTCTTCAATGCTTTGATCGCCTTGGGCAGCCGCGGCAGGAGATCGCTGGCGATTGTGCCCATGTCGCCCAGGTCCTCGCGGACGAGGCGACCGGCGGCGCTGTGCAAGTACACGCCCAGCGTGGCGGCGTCGAACGGCGACAGGCCCTGAGCCAGCAGCCCGGCGATCGCGCCGGCCAGCACATCGCCGGTGCCCGCGGTAGCCAGCGCGGCATTGCCGCCGTCGTTGACCATGCTGCGGCCCTCCGGTTCGGCAACCACCGTCGTGGCGCCCTTGAGCACCACCACCTGGCCCCACTTCCCGGCGGCATGTTCGGCCAGCTTCACGGCGTCAGCATCTAGCTCCTCGGCAGCCAGCAGGCGCTTCATCTCGCCGGGATGCGGCGTCAGCACGCAGCGCCCGCGCGGCAGCTGCTCCCACCAGTTCTCGATCTGGCTGAGCAGCGTCAGGCCGTCGGCGTCGATCACGGTTGGCGGCAGCTCGGGGCGCTGTTTCTCGGCCGGCTTGTCGGCGGTCGCGCCGACGCGAAAGCCGATATGCCCGCGGTGGCGCGGCGAGTCGATCCCCAGCAGCCGCTCGAGAAACAGGCGGG
>DATFXE010000092.1:0-12780 GCA_035258585.1 Roseiflexaceae bacterium
CCGTAAAATGGTACACGCTTCGGCGCCATTCGTCAAAGATGTTGGCACCGAAATCATTGATACGGCTGGCTTACTCAGATGGGAGGTTTGGAGGGCGAAGCGCTCCAAGATGCTTTTGGTTTTGCGCCTGGTTCGGGCGGCTTTGCCGCCCGAACCAGGCGCAAAAAAGAAACGTCTCGGGGGCCTGTGGCCCCCGCACC
Organism: Roseiflexaceae bacterium; assembly: GCA_035258585.1. GTDB lineage: Bacteria > Chloroflexota > Chloroflexia > Chloroflexales > Roseiflexaceae > DATFXE01. The sequence goes on from DATFXE010000092.1 coordinate 201, forward strand.
CCGAAAACCGCATGGCCTATTTTGGCTGGCCATGGGATTTGCGGATCGGCAAAGAGATGTGTGGCCGGCAGTGTGGTGTGGCGCCGGCGCTATTCAGACGAGGGGAGGGATTTTTTGCGTCGTGGCTTATTTAGCGAATCACGCCGCCTCGCGAAAGTATTGCCCGGTCATCAGCTCGAAGACCAGCTGGTCGAGTGTGACCTCGGCCTCGTGATAGGTGCGTGCGAAGCCTACTAGCTCGCCGTCCAGGTACATTGCGTAGTCGCGGGTCTCGCGATCGTAGACGATCTCTTTGCGATACATGCTCGTAATCTCTTTCCAGGCGTGGTGCGCCTTGCGTATGTGTTCGTATCGTCGTGCCAATAGTATAGCACAAGCGTTCTAAATATGCAAGGGCAAGTTCTCACTTTAATTCAGGCCGCAGGTCGCAGGTCGCAAGGTGATGCCTGCGACCTGGAGCCTGCGGCGTGTGACTTGTTGAGGTTTGCAGATTTCGATCGCTTCCGCTATACTGCCGACGCTTACCCGCAGGATCGACGGCTACTTGTGGACTCTTCGCCTCGCCAACGCTATCGCGCTCGCCGCCAGAGCATTGAGACGCGCCGCCGCCGTGTTGCGCTGGCGATTGGCTGCGGCGTGCTGCTCCTGATTGTCGGTGGCTTGTTCTACTGGCGGCTGGCAACCCAACCGCCGAAGCAGCCGGCCGAACCAGCTGTGCGGGTTGCCACGCAGATTGCTACCCCACCCACTGCCGTCGCGGGCGCGGTCGCTACGCCGATACAGGCCACCGATCGGCCGACGGCCGCACCGGCGCCGGAGCCGCCTGCCCAGGCGCCGGCGCCGTTCTTCGACGATCGGCGGCTGATCTACGAGCCGGGCTTTTACGCCCCTCAGATCCAGGCGCTGCTCGACGCGCAGGCTGGCCCGCTCAAGACGTTTGTTTTCCAGGTGGGCGATCGGCGACATAGCTTCGCCGAGGCGCTGAGCGGGCAGACCAGCTACTACAGCGTCAACCCGAAGGTCATCCTGGCGCTGATCGAGCTGCAGAGCCGGCTGCTGTCGAACGCTGCCCCCTCGGCGGACCAAGTCGGCTGGGCGCTGGGCTACCAGGGTGAGAACGGCAACAAGCGTGGGCTTCAGGCCCAGGTGCGCTGGGTGGTCAAAGAGATTCTCTACGCCAAGCGCGACTACCCGGAGTACGCGCCGCTGACGTATGCCGACAACTCCAGCGTACCGCCGCCGCCCGGATGGAGCTTGAGCGAGTACGTGATCGCGCGCGCGCTGGCGCCGACGACATCGCCCGATCGTCTATCGGGGCTGCTCCAGCGCTTTCTAGAGACATACACGCGTTTATTTGGCGACCCGCGCACGCCGCCTGAGGGCTGGCCTGCGCCGTCGGTACCGTTTCTCTCGTGGCCGATCCAGCATCCGGCGCCCGTGACGTCGTTCTTCGACCACGGCGGCCCGTTCCTGACTCGTAACGCGCATGCTGGGGTCGTCACCTACTGGGGCCGCATCGAGACCGACCTGGCATTCGCCTACAACGGCCACGACGGCTGGGATTACGCAGCCGCGCCGCCCGACCTAGCGTTGGCTGCTGCCGACGGCGAGGTGGTCTTCGCCGGCAACGCCGACGATAACTGCAACACGCGCGCGGTGATCGTCGATCATGGCAACGGCTACCGCACGCTGTACTGGCACCTGGCGCGCGTGGATGTCAAGATCGGCGACCATGTGACGCGCGGCCAGCCTCTTGGGATGATCGGGTCGAGTGGCTGTGCAACCGGGCCGCACCTGCACTTTGGAGTTCAGTTTCTCGGCCGCAACACCGACCCATACGGTTGGTGCGGGGCCGAGCCCGACCCCTGGGCGCGCAACCCGGCCGGCAGCGCGAGCAGTTGGCTGTGGGTCGATCGGCCCTCGCCGTGCAGCCCGCCGTGGCCGGGCGCGATCGTGGTGGACACTGACTCGACCGGCTTCGCGAAGGATGGCGATGGCTGGCAATCAGCGCCGACGGGCTACGGGGGCAGCGCGCTGTTTGTGCCATCGCTGCGCGGCGACGACAACGCGCCATGGGATCTGCGGCCGCTGGCGCGCCCCGCGATTGCAGTCTGGCGGCCTGCGCTGCCGGCGGCGGGGCGCTACCGTGTATTGGCGTATGTGCCGTATGCCCTGAGCGGGCTGGAGGACGCCACTGAGGTGCGCTACCGTGTGCGTTATAGCGGCGGTGAGGCCGATGTGATCGTGAATGATTCGGTTTCGGCAAACGACTGGGTCGACCTTGGCACCTATGCCTTTGACCCCAAGCAGAACCCATCCGTCGCGCTCAGCAACGTGGTGGAAGCCGAGCAGCGCGGCGTGTGGGCGGATGCGGTCATCTGGCTACCGGTGAAGACACCATAGCGCAGTAGGCAGGCGGCAGGTAGCAGTCCCAATGTAAGTCATCGTTTTCGTCGTTACTGCTTACTGCCTACTGTTGTGGGCTTGGCGGCATTTGCCCGGCATACCCCCGGCTGGTATAATTGGGCTAGACGTCAATACAATCCGCGTAGAGCTATACTTTATGGGTTAGGACAGTTTCAAACGCCACACGGAATGCACTACGCGCTACCCGATCACCGGATGAAGACTATGTTTAGCGCACAATCAGCTATCCTCCCAATGTTGGTCGAGGAGCTGCAGGCATCGCTGCCACAGGTCGCCGATCTGCTCAACGAACTATCGAACGCTGCGTCGATCGAGCGGCAGCGGCTGCTGCTGCGCCAGCTTGGCGCGCTATGGTATCGCCAGGATGGCGAGCCGGAGGTGCTGGCGGAGCTGGGCCTGGCACTGGCCGAACAGCACGGGATCGAGCCGGGCGTGGCCCTGGCCGAGCTACTGATGGCCTATGGCGCCGCACGCGAGGAGCAGCGCACCCGCGCCTGGGAGAACAACCTGGTGCGGCGTATGGCCGAGCTGAGCGGATTGCACCGCGTGATCTCGGCCGCCAACTCGACGCTCGATCTCGACACCTCGATGCAGATGGTGGTCGAAACGGTCGCCGAGGTGATCGGCGTCGAAGCCTGCTCGGTCTACCTGTATGACAAGAACACCGACGATTTGACGCTGCGCGCGACCCTGGGCTTGAACACGGCGGCGGTTGGGCAGGTGCGGATCCAGATGGGCGAAGGCATCACCGGCTGGGCGGCCAGCGAGGGCAAGCCGATCGCCGTGCTCGACACACAGTACGAGCCGCGCTTCCGGGTCGAGCCGACCTTACTGGAGGAGCCGTTTAGATCGATGCTCGCAGTGCCGATCGTGCTGTTCAGCGCCGAGCGCTTCCATGTCGGCGCGGACAAGCTCCAGGGCGTGATCAGCATTCAAACCTACGGCCCGCGCGACTTCACGCCCGAGGAGATCAACTTCGTCGAGACAGTCGCGGGCGAGCTGGCGTTCTTCATCGTCAACGCCCAGCTCTACCAGCAGACCGGCGATCAGCTGCACCAGAAGGTGCAGGAGCTCACCACGCTTCAGCAGGTCTCCAAGCGCATCGCCGAACAGCTCGATTTGCAGGAGGTGCTGAAGCTGATCGTCGCCAAGGCGGTCGAGCTGGCGCATGTGGATCGCGCCGACATCTTCCGCTTCGGCGAGGACGATCGGCTGGAGCTGGCCGCGACACACGGCGGCAGCCAGCAGGATGGTGTGCTGAACTTCATCGCCCAGGCGGTGCGCGAGGGCCGGCCGCTGGCGGTGCTGAACGCCTATAGCGACTCGCGCTTTCCGGATCTGGCGCAGGTTGCGGCGAATGAGCGCTTTCACTCGCTGTTCTGTATGCCGCTGCGGGTGCAGCAGAATCGCGTGATCGGCGCGATCTGTCTGTATACGGGTGAGGCGCGCCATTTCGACTACGAGCAGGTGCGCCTGCTGTCGACCTTCGCCGACGAAGCGGCGATCGCGATCGAGAATGCGCGCTTGTACGCCGAGAGCCAGCGTGCGCTGCTGGTCAAATCGGCTATGCTCCAGGAGATGCACCATCGCGTGCGCAATAATCTGCAGACGATCTCGTCCCTGCTCGCGATGCAGCAGCGCCGGCTCGACCCGGCCGGGCGCGGCTCGGCCGCCCTGCGCGACAGCGTGGCGCGCATCCAGGCGATCGCCGGCGTACACAACTTGCTCTGTCGTGAGGATGTAGGTGTAACGACTGTCGACGCGGTGGTGCGGCAGATCGTCGATAGCGCCCAGGTCAGCCTGGCGACTCCCGAGCGCCCGATCCGCTTCGAGATGCTTGGCGATGTAGCGAGAGTGGATACGCGCGAGGCGACAGTGCTGGCGATTGTGCTGAACGAGCTGATCGTGAACGCCATGTCGCACGGCCTGGCAGTCGAGGGCGGCACGGTGATGATTGAGACTATCCAGGGCGACCAGGAGATTACCGTCGAAGTACGTGACGACGGCCCCAGGCATGCGCCGGTTGAACCATCGGGCACCAGCAGCGGCCTGGGCCTTCAGATCATCCGCACATTGGTGGCGGAGGATCTCGCAGGCGAGTTCGAGCTGGCCGAGCAGGATGGCTGGATGCGCGCGCGTGTCCGTTTCCCTCAGCGGCTGGGCGAAGAGTAAGCTACACTGCCATTTGTGTAGTTGCTCGATGGAGGACGGAAGACGGAGGGCGGCGGTCATTCGTCTTCCGTCCTCCGTCAAACGCGGATCAGATCAGCAATAGCCTGCGCTAAGACAAGGAACGAGCAATGACCAACGCCTCCTCCGATCGACTATCGCGCCTTCAGGCCGCGATGCCCCCCGCCGGCCTGGATGTGCTCGCGGTGGTGCCTGGCGCGAATATGCGCTACCTTGCGGGCCTGGAAATCCATATGAGCGAGCGGCTGGCGGTCGCTTTCTTTCCCGCCCACGGCCAGCCGGCGATGGTTCTGCCGACGCTCGAAGCGCCCCGCGCGCGCGGGCAGGCGCGTTTTCCAATCAACTTCTACCCCTGGGATGACACGGACGGACCGATTGGCGCGCTGAATCGCTGCGTAGCCGATCTCGGGCTGGCCGGAAAGCAGATCGGCGTGGAATACACCGTGATGCGCGTGCTGGAGCTGCGCGGGATCGAGCAGGCCGCGCCGGGTGTGAGCGCCGTGGACGCGACGCCGCTGATCGCCGAGCTACGTATGGTCAAGGACGACGAGGAGTTGGCGGCGATGCGACGTGCCGTGAAGGTCGTCGAGGAGGCACTGGGCGCGGCGGTAGCGCAGATTCGCGCCGGCATGACCGAGCGCGAGTTGGCGGCGATCTGGGAGCGCGAGATGCGCGCGCGCGGCGGCGAGCCATCGTTCGGCACGATCGTCGCCAGTGGCCCGAACGCCGCCAACCCGCACCACTCGAACGGCGACCGTGCATTCCAGCCGGGCGATTTCATTATCCTGGATGGTGGTGTCTGGAACGACGGCTACTCCTCGGATATTACGCGCACGATTGCGTTAGGCCAGCCGTCTGAGCAGGCACGCACGATTTACGAATTGGTGCTGGCGGCAAACGCGGCCGGCCGCCTGCATGCGCGTCCGGAGGCGACTGGCGAGGAGATCGACCAGGCCGCACGCCAGGTGATCGCCGACGGCGGCTATGGCGAGTATTTTATCCATCGTACCGGCCATGGGCTGGGCCTAGAGATCCACGAGCCGCCCTACATCGTGGCGGGCAGCCAGGAGCCGCTGGCGCCGGGAACCACCTTCACGATCGAGCCGGGCGTGTATGTCGAAGGTGTCTGCGGCGTGCGGATCGAGGATGATGTCGTGATTACTCCCGACGGCGCCGAGAGCCTGACATCGTTCGAACGCAACCTAATCGTTATAAATCCTTAATCGATCTGACAAGATGACAAGATGACAAGATGACCAGACTCTGTCATCTTGTCATCTTGTTATCTTGCCATCTTGTCACGCTTATGCTTGAGCAACCCGCACTCTTCGAAGTCGCTACCCTGCCTACTCCTAGCACCGTGCAGCTCGTCGAAAGCCTGCTGTTCATCGCCGGCGAGAGTGTCACGGTGGCACAGCTGGCGCACGCGCTGGACTTGCCTGCTGACGCGGTCGAGGCGGCGCTCGAGCGTCTGGCGGCCGAGTGCGCGACGCGCGGCGTGCGCGTACAGCGCCAGGGCGAGAACATCCAGCTTGTCTCGGCCCCGGAAGCAGCGGCGGTGATCGAGCGCTTCCTGGGCGGCCAGCCGCCAGCGCGGCTGTCGGCCGCGGCGCTGGAGGCGCTGGCGATCATCGCGTATCGCCAGCCGATCACCCGCGCGCAGGTCGACGCGGTGCGCGGTGTGGACAGCAGCGGCGTTATTCGCGTGCTGCTTGGCCGCGATCTGATCGTCGAGACCGGCCGGCTTGAGACGGTCGGGCGGCCGATTCTGTATGCGACGACGCCTGAGTTTCTCCGCCAGTTCGGTCTGGCGAATCTGGCCGAGTTGCCAGCGCTGGATCTGCCCGAGCCAGCGGCGCGAGCGACAAGTGACGAGTGATGGGTGTCGTATCACTCGTCACTCGACCAGTTTTCCACAGTCTCCACGATTTCTCCACAATTGTGTGGAGAGGACTTGACACTTTTTTCGAAACGGATCACGCCCTCTCAGAGAGGGTATTCTGCGATTGGTCCGCTCAAGCTTTGGAAAGTTATCCACATGATCGGGTCTTCCGGCTCGACATATCGCGCGGCCATGGGCCCGGCTCACGCAATCACTACCCGTATACGAAGCCCGAGGAGTATAAGCATTCGTAATAGAAAAGCGTGGTCTTTCGGCTTGAAAACATGGGGCGCATGGGGTATTATCAGCCTTGCTACCCGATCGATGTTTACTTCTACTTAATCGTCATCCTACGGACAAATGTTCGCCAATGATGTCGAGAGAATGGTGCGAGTTGGTAGCCGACGCGCGCCGGAGTCTATTGTTGCCCAAAATGGAGGTCGGCGTGAACCTCACGAAGATCTGGAATTCAACGCTCGGGACCATGCAGGTGCAGACTTCGCGGCATGAGTTCAATACCTGGCTTCGTCGCGCGACGTTGCAATCAGTTGAAAATGGGGTAGCGACGATCGGCGCACCGAGCGCATTTTTCAAGGAAGGGCTGGAGAATCGCTACTCTGGCCCATTGCGGGATCTGCTCAGCAACCTGGTAGGGTTTCCGGTGCAGGTGCGAGTGGTCATCGCCGCATCGCAGCCAGCGCGGGCCGAGAATGGACTGATCAGCCGTGAGCCTGGCAAGGATGCGCAGATGAATGATTATGATGACCCGCCGCTGCGCCACACCGGTGTCGAGAATGGCAATGGCTATGAGCGGCTGGGCATGCAGCAGCTTGAGTTCTCCAGCACCGTGCGCTCGGGCATGCTCAACACGCGCTACACCTTCGACCGCTTCATCGTGGGTTCGAGCAACCGGCTGGCAAACGCGGCCTGTATGGCGGTTGCCGAGAACCCGGCCCAGGCCTACAACCCGCTGTTTTTGTACGGCGGCGTTGGGCTAGGCAAAACCCACCTGCTGCATGCGATCGGCAACTACGCGCTCGATCGCGACCCCGAGATCAACGTCATGTATGTCTCATCGGAAAAGTTCACCAACGACATGATCAACGCGATTCGGCGCCAGCAGAATGAAGAGTTCCGCATGCGCTACCGGAACATCGATATTTTGCTGATCGACGATATTCAATTTATCGCCGGTAAAGAGAGCACTCAGGAGGAGTTCTTCCACACCTTCAACACGCTGCACTCGGCGGGCAAGCAGATCGTGATCTCGTCGGATCGACCGCCCAAGGCGATACTCACGCTGGAGGAGCGGCTGCGCTCGCGCTTCGAATGGGGCCTGATCGTCGATGTGCAGACCCCCGATCTCGAGACGCGCACGGCGATTCTGCGCGCCAAGGCCGAGCAGATGTCCACACATATCCCACCTGAGGTGATCGATTTCCTGGCTCACCGCATCCAGAGCAACATCCGTGAGCTCGAGGGCTGCCTGAATCGCGTCGCGGCTTACGCTCAGATGTATGGCACGCAGGTCAGCGTCGAGGTCGCCACATCTGCGCTCACCGAGCTGCTGGATACGACCCGGCGCAAGCGGATCACCTCGGATGCGATTCTGCGTGAGGTGGCCGATTTCTATGGAGTGGATCTGCGCGCGATGCAGGGGCGCGGGCGCAGCCGCAATATCGTGGTGCCGCGCCAGGTGGCGATGTACCTGCTGCGTGAAGAGACCGACGCCAGCTTGATGGATATCGGGCAGCTGCTGGGTGGGCGCGATCACACTACAGTGATCTATGGGTGCGAGAAGATCGGCGAGGAGATCAACGCCGACCCGCGCCTGCGCCAGGAAGTCGTGACCATCCGCGAGCGACTCTATCATGCCAATGGCGCCGCCTAACCAGTGCCGAGGACTGAGGACTGAGGACTGAGTCCGAAATACTCAGTCCTCAGTCCTCGGCCCTCGGCCCTCTCCCGGCTGCCCCGTTCGCAGCCTCAAGGCCGTGCGGGCCGGAGAACCCCTTTGGCCCGCACCCCGGCTGCTGCTCCAGCGGCAAGATGGCGGTGAATGTGCTGCCCTGCCCGATGACGCTGGTGACCTCCAGGCGACCGCTGTGGGCTTGGGCGATGCTCTTAGCTATCGCCAGGCCTAGCCCGCTTCCACCCTGGGCCCGATTGCGCGCGCGATCCATTCGATAGAAACGATCGAATAACCGCGGCAGATGCTCCGGCGCAACGCCTGGACCGGTGTCGTGGATGCTGACGACGACGGATGGCGGCATGGGGGAAAGAGTAAAGGGGTGCGGGGGTAAGGGGGACTCGTTGTTTCGCCCACTCGCCCCGTCGTGCTCTCGCCCTCTCGGCTCATTCGTGGTTGCTTTGATCGCGATCCGGCCACCCGCCGGTGTGTAGCGAATCGCATTGTCAAGCAGATTCAGAAACAGCCGAATCAGATCGTCCTCGTTGCCGCGCACACACAAGTCCGGCCGCTGCTCGAGGGTAATCAGCTGCTGTCGTTCGGCTGCCAGCGGCTCGACCTGTGCCACAATCGCTGGCAACAGCTCGCCAAGGTTGATCAGCTCGTTGGTTGCTGGTGTGGGATGCGCATCGGCGCGGGCCAGGAATAGCAGATCGTTGGCTAGCCGCGCCAGCCGCCGCGCCTGCTCGCGCACGGCGGTCAGTGTGGCGCGGTAGCTGTCGGGGTCGCGCGGGCGCTCGATCGCCACATCGATCTGGCCGATGATGGCGGTCAGCGGCGTCCGCAGTTCGTGCGAGGCGTCGGCGGCGAAGCGGCGCTGCTGCTCGAAGGCCGATTGTAACCGCGCCAGCATTGCGTCGAAGGTGCGCGCCAGCCGCCCAACCTCGTCGTCGGGGCCGCGCAGGTCGAGTCGTTGGCTCAGATCCTCGGCGCTGATGCGCTGGGCTGTGCGGGTAATCCGGTCGATCGGCGCCAGCGCGCGGTTGGCCAGGAACAGCCCGCCCCCGCTGGCGATGAGCAGCATGGCGGGCGCCATAAGCAGCATGACCTTGAGCAGTGTGCCCATGGTATCGCGCAAATCTTCCAGCGATACGCCGATCTGGAGCGCCCCGACGACCTGGCCGTCGCGTGTGATTGGGAAGCTGAGCACACGCAACTGCGCCTCACGCCCGCGCACCTGGATGATTTGTTTCTTGCCGTCGAGCGCGTCGTCGAGCGCGTCGGCAAGCTCAGGCGCGTGCTCGCGCGGGTTGTCGTCGAACAGCAGCCTGCCGTCGGCGCGGTAGATTCGTGTCAGATACTCGTCGCTGCGGCGGCCGGCACGCAGCGCGTCATTCTGAAGCGACGGACCGCGCTTGTCGAAGTCGATCGTCTGGACGATCAGGTTGGCCTGGCTTGCCAGCAGGTCGTCGAAGTTGTCGAGCAACAGCTTGTAGACCGCGATGTACGTGCCGGCGCTGAAGAGCAGCAGCACGCCGGCCAGCAGCAGCACGTACCAGCCGGTCAGCCGCCAGCGCAGCGAGTAAAAGATGCAGGTGAAGGCCCAGCGCAGTGTGTGCAACATCGCGTTCCCTAAAAGTTAAGAATTACTGATCTCTGCTAACTTTGAACTCATAACGTTGAGCTTACAGACCGAGCCGATAGCCGACGCCGCGAACCGTGTGCAAAAGCTTGACAGTATAGGCATCGTCGAGCTTGCGGCGCAGCGCGAAGATATGCACGTCGATCAGGTTAGTCAAATTGTCGAAATCGTAGTTCCAGACGTGCTCGGCGATCGCGCTGCGGGTCAGGGTCTGGTTTGGGTGGCGCATCAAATATTCGAGCAGGCTGTACTCCTTGCTAGTCAGGCTGATCGCCCGATCGCCGCGCCGCACGACCCGGCTGACCGTATCCAGTTCCAGGTCGGCTACCTGAAGCACAGTGCCTTTGAGTGCCGGCTCGCGCCGCAACAGGGCGCGTATGCGCGCCAGCAGTTCGGCAAATGCGAACGGCTTGATCAGGTAATCGTCGGCGCCGCTGTCGAGCCCGGCCACGCGATCGTCGACTGCGTCGCGCGCAGTTACCATCAGCACAGGGATGCGCAGGCCGCGCCGCCGCAATTCGGCGCAGACAGCCAGGCCATCCTGGTCGGGCAGCATCACATCGAGCACGATCACGTCATATTCCGCGATTGCGGCCCAGTGTAAGCACTCGGCTGCGTCGGCGGCCAGATCGACCGCGTAGCCCGCTTCTGTGAGGCCCTGGACGACAAAGGCGGCGATCGCCTCTTCATCTTCGACGACAAGAATACGCATCGTTAGTTCCTGCCAACGTCGATCCCATACTACAGATACGTGCATTAATACAGAATATCATTCCTTGGGGAGGTCTGGAGGGGCCCGGGTACCCTCTGGGTGCCCCCTCCAGACCTCCCCTTTTGGTGGGGGTTGGGGGGCGGCGAAGCCGCCCCCCAACCCCCACCAAAAGATGCCCGATCAATGCACAGATCAGTATCTTCAGCTGCTGTTTAGCCTGCTGCTGCAGGCTACTCTACTATCATATGTACTTTATTGCGCTATGTTTGCAATTGTACCATTTGAGGGTTGGGGTGAGGTCCAGGAGGGGCCAGCGGCCATCCTGGACCTCGCCCCTATCAGCCACTCTGTAAAATGATCACCCGCAGTGGTGCATGGTAGTGCTGCTGATGTTACCGTCCAGCGACCGTACCAGGTACGAAGAAATCGGCCATCGGTGGGGCGCAATCGCATGTCGCGCCGCCTAGCTCGGGCAGGCCCCAGGCTCGCTCGATCGTGCGCAGCAGCGAGTAGTGATCGTAGCCGATCGGCGAACGGTATCCAGGTTTGCTGAGCGGCGAGATCACCAGGGTGGCGATATGGCCGCCGGCAGCATCTGTGCAGCAGCCGGCGTTCCCGGAGCCCTCATCATAGGTGATGAACAGCACGCTGTTGTCCTTCCATGCCTGCGAGCTGATAATCGTAGGAACCCATGTCTTGAGCCAGGCGTCGCCTGCATTTATCGGGCAGTCATGGGTGTCATCGCACATGTTGGGGGTAATCCAGACATAATTGGGCAAGGCGTCGGCCGCGACATCGGCTGCGAACTGCGTGAAGGGCACGATCTGCTTGCAGCGCTGGGGGTTGGTGCGCACATCATCATAATAGATGAAAGGATTGTGCTTTTGCCGGTAGAGTGGCGGCGCATCGCCGATGTAGCACGGGCTGGGCATCGACTCCATATACGCCTTCCAGGATTTGCCGGCCGCCTCAAGCTGGTCGACAAGGTTCGGCTGTGCGACCGTGCAGTCGGTGCAGTCGCTGGTGATGCCAAAGGTGCTGCCACCAGTCAAGGCGAGATAGTTCGGTAGGCTTGGATGACGAATAGCGTAATAGTTGGCCGCCAGGCCATACTGTTTGGCCAGGGCATTCAAATAGGGCGCCTTGGAGCTGCCGATCAGCTGATCGGATTCCTTGTTTTCCATCACGATGACGAAGATATGTTTGAACTGGGGCAGGCTGGTCGCCGTGAGTTGGCCGACGCCTGGGGAGGGCAGCAGGGCGCTCGTGCCTGGGCTAGTGGCGCAACTTGCCAGGAGCAGCGCGAGCGCAATCGCAATGTATGCTTTGATATGAAGTTGTTTGACCACGGCCTTTTCCTCTTCTCTCAACGACGCGCCCTGGATGATCGACCAGACATGTGGCGGGCTGCGTGTACGCAGGTTATAGCATTGCTGAATGAGGATCGGATTAAGCCGCGGCTAAAAAGGTGCGCGATAGCAGTATCGCGCTCCACATCTCCCCATTGGTGATACTGCTGGCTTACTCAGATAGGAGGTTTGGAGGGCAAAGCCCTCCAAGAAGCATTTGGTTTTGTGGGTGGTTCGGGCGGCAAAGCCGCCCGAACCACCCACAAAAAAGAAATGTCTCGGGGGCCTGCGGCCCCCGCACCCCCACCAAAAGATAAGCAACTAATGCAGAGATCAGTAGTTCTTCAAGATCGTTAGACGAAGCGGGGGATCACCTTTTCGGCGAAGCGCCGGAGCATATCCTGGCCATAGGCCAGCCGTGGCATATAGACGATGATATAGTTGGCGCCGGCGTCCACGGCGGCCTGGA
>DATFXE010000093.1:0-3374 GCA_035258585.1 Roseiflexaceae bacterium
TGGTCGACGGCGCGAACGGCTGGCAGCGCTTCCGCCATATCACGCTGCCGCTGCTCAGCCGCACCACGCTGTTCGTGACGGTGCTGACGACGATCTCGTACATGCAGGTCTTCATCCCTATGCAGGTGATGACCCACGGCGGGCCGCTCAACTCGACGCGCACGATCGTGCTGCATGTCTGGGATCAAGCCTTTCAGTACCTCAAGATGGGCTATGCCAGCGCGCTCTCGGTGGTGCTGATGCTGATGCTGCTGGTGATCACCTTGATCCAGTTCCGCTTTCTGCGGACGAATTGGGAGTATTGAATTGAGAGTTGAGAATTGAGAATTGAGAAATAATGGTTCTCAATTCTCAATTCTGGAGGTTGTTATGGCGATCGCCGCAACTGAGCCACGCGCCGGCCGGCCGATCACAGGGACTGTGCTGCTGTACGCTGCCCTGTCGGCCGGCGCGCTGCTGATGGCCGCGCCGCTGCTGATGATGATCCTGACGTCGTTCAAGACGCCATCCGAGGCGCTGCGTATCCCACCAGTGATCATTCCGGCGCATCCGACCCTGGATGCCTACGGCACAGTGCTGACCAGGGCGCCGTTCTTCACCTGGTTTCGCAACAGCGTGATCGTCGCCGTCAGCGTCACCGCGCTGATCCTGTTCACCTCGTCGCTGGGCGGCTATATCTTCGCCAAGTTTTCGTTCCCCGGTAAGAATGTGCTATTTACGCTGCTGCTGGCCACGCTGATGGTGCCGTTCCCGGTCATCCTGGTGCCGATCTACCTGATCGTCAACAAGCTGGGCCTGCTCAACTCGCTGCTGGCGCTGATCGTGCCGAGCACTGTGAGCGCATTCGGCATCTTCCTGATGCGCCAGTTCGTCGCCGCGATCCCCGACGATCTGATCGACGCGGCCCGGCTGGACGGCGCCTCGGAGTGGACGATCTACTGGCAGCTGATCCGCCCGCAGCTCGGCCCGGCGATGGCGACGCTCGGTATCTTCACCTTTATGGCCAGCTGGAACGATTATCTCTGGCCGCTAGTGGCGATCAACGACCAGGACAAGATGACGCTGCCGCTGGCGCTGTCGTTTTTCAATACCTCGCACTCGACTCGCTACGATCTGGTGATGGCCGCCTCAGTGCTGGTGATTCTGCCGATCATTGTGGTGTTCCTGTTCTTCCAGCGGCACTTCATCAACGCTATGGTGCTGAGCGGTGTAAAAGGCTGAGCGCCGGGGATAGGGGTTGACGAGTCTTCAGAGGTTGCATCGATGCCAGGCATTGCTTTCCCATGTTTTCATCGTAGGGACATGATATATCGTGTCCCTACGATGAAAAACGCTGATCCTCAATGCCAACATCGTAAAGCTATATCAAACTTTGAGGCGCTCCGCTTTGTGGCCTGCGATCTGCTCGACAAATGAGGAGACGTGATGCGTGAGAAGATAGTGTTAATTGGCGCCGGCAGCGCGATGTTCACGCGCGGGCTGGTGGCCGACATGATCCGCGGCGGGGCTGAGTGCGAGCTGGCGCTGGTGGATATCGACCCCGAGACGCTCGAGGTGGCCGAGCGGCTGTCGCGCAAGATGATCGACGCCAAGCGCGCACCGATCGCGCTCTCGGCTGCGGTGGATCGGCGCGACGTGCTGGGCGGCGCCACCGTGGTGATCTGCACCGTCGGAGTTGGCGGGCGGCGCGCCTGGGAACAGGATGTGTTCATCCCGCGCAAGCACGGTATCTTCGTGCCGGTCGGCGACACGGTCGGCCCGGGCGGTAGCTCGCGCGCCCTGCGCATGATTCCGCCGATGGTCGCCATCGCCCAGGATGTGCTCGACCTGGCGCCAGAGGCGCTGTTCTTCAACTATGGCAACCCGATGGCGCCGGTCTGCCGCGCCATTCGCAAAGCCACCGGCGCGCATGTGATCGGGCTGTGCCACGGCGTGTTCCACGTGGCCGAGTACCTGGCGCGGGCGCTGGGCGTACATCCGGCCGATCTGCGCTATACCGCCGTCGGCATCAACCACCTGACATGGTTTCTGACGGCGCGCGCTAACGGCGAGGATCTGCTGCCGCGGCTGCGCGAGCTTGCGCCGCGCCAGTCGGCGCGCCGGCCCGACCCAGGCTGGCGCTTCGCCGGCGGGGAGTCACCCGATCAGGTCGCGCCGAACCCGTTCAGCTGGCGGCTATTCGAGCTGTTCGGCGCGTTCCCGGCGGTGCTCGATCGGCACGTGACCGAGTTCTTCCCGCAGTTTTTCCGCGAGGGCCGCTACTACGGCGCGACGCTGGGGGTCGATCAGGCTGCCTTCAGCTTCGAGGACACGATCGCGTCGGGCGACCGGATCTACGCCGAGATGCGCGAGGAGGCACTGGCTGAATCACCGCTGCCGGCCGACTACTTCGAGAGGCTGAGCGGCGAGCACGAGCAGGTGATCGAGATCATCGACTCGATCCGCCGCGACCGTGGGCTGGTCTTCTCGGCCAACCTGCCCAATACCGGCCAGGCGCCCAATCTCCCGCCCGAAGCGATCGTCGAAAGCCCGGCAGTGGCCGACGCCGAGGGGCTGCGGCCGATCGCTCAGCCGCCGCTGCCCGCTGCGCTGGCCGGCACGCTGGCCACGCGCTATGAGTGGGTCGAGACGATCGTCGAGGCCGCGCTGGAGGGCAGCCGCGCCAAGTTCATCCAGGCGCTGGTGCTGGATGGCTATGTCAGCTCGCTCGATCAGGCGGTCGCGCTGGCCGACGATCTGCTGGCGGCGCAGGCGAGCTATCTGCCCTGGGTGGGGAAATAGCTGCTATGCCGACCCAAGCCCTGATCTTCGATTTCGACGGCCTGATCCTCGACACCGAGACGGTGGAGTTCGAGATCATAGCCGAGCTGTATGGCGAATACGGCCACGAGCTGCGGCGCGAGCGCTGGGTGCTGAACCTTGGCACGCATGACCAGATCGATCTGTATGACGAACTGGCTGCCTTAGTTGGCCGCCCGCTCGACCTAGCCAGCCTGCGCGAGCGACAGCGGATGCGCTATCTCGAGCGCTGCGAAGGCCTGGCGCTGCGCCCCGGCGTGGCCGATCTGCTGGAAACAGCGCGCTCGCGCGGGCTGGGACTGGCGGTGGCATCCAGCTCCGGCGGCGGCTGGGTCGAAGGCTGGCTCGAGCGCCACGCGCTCGGACCATACTTCAGCTGCATTCGCACGCGCGACCATGTGCAGCAGGTCAAGCCCGCGCCGGATCTGTTTCTGAGCGCCGCAAGCTGCCTGGGCATCGCGCCCGAGGCCTGCGTGGTGTTCGAGGATTCGCCCAACGGCATGCGCGCGGCCGCAGCCGCCGGCATGCGCTGTGTGGCCGTGCCGATCGCGCTGATGGCCGACTACGAGCTGCCG
>DATFXE010000094.1:0-5308 GCA_035258585.1 Roseiflexaceae bacterium
GGAGGGGCCCGGGTACCCTCTGGGTGCCCCCTCCGAACCTCCATTGCAAAATCAGTGTGGTTGACCACTAGTCGCGACCTCAGAATCAGGGGGAGCACTATGCTACAGGATCGGATCGAACAAGGCGTCAAAGGCTATGAGCTGCGCGAGCAGATCGGCGAAGGCGGCTACGGCCTGGTCTACCGCGCCTACCAGCCGCTGGTCGGCCGCGATGTCGCCGTCAAGATTATTCTCCCCCAGTACGCCAACCACCCCGAGTTCATCCGCCGCTTCGAATGGGAAGCTCAGCTGGTCGCCCGCCTCGAACATCCCTTCATCGTGCCGCTCTACGACTACTGGCGCGACCCCGACGGCGCCTTTCTGGTCATGCGCTGGCTGCGCGGCGGCAACCTCCACGACCTACTCCACAACGCCCCGCTGCCCAATCAGCTGCTCAGCCGCCTGATCGAGCAGGTCGGCGGCGCCTTGGCCGCTGCCCACCGCCGCGGTGTGGTCCACCGCGACCTCAAGCCGGCCAACATCCTGCTCGACGAGGACGGCAACGCCTATCTGGCCGACTTCGGCATCGCCAAGGACCTCGGCACGCAGGCCTCGCCCTACCAGACCGACGCCAGCACCGTGGTCGGCTCTCCGGCCTACATCTCGCCCGAGCAGGTGCGCGCCGAGCCGATCACGGTGCAGACCGACATCTACAGCCTGGGCGTGATGCTCTACGAAATCCTGACCGGCCAGCTGCCGTTCCAGGCACCCACCCCGATCGCCTTGATGTTCAAACACGTCAACGAGCCTATGCCGCCGGTGCGCGCCAGTCGCCCCGATCTCTCCGATGCGGTCAATGCCGTCATCCAGAAGGCCACCGCCAAGCGCCCCTCCGAGCGCTATGCCG
Source organism: Roseiflexaceae bacterium (assembly GCA_035258585.1). GTDB lineage: Bacteria > Chloroflexota > Chloroflexia > Chloroflexales > Roseiflexaceae > DATFXE01. The sequence continues at coordinate 887 of DATFXE010000094.1, forward strand.
ACGTGCCCAGCCTGATCCGCGCGCTGCGCCAGGCCCTCGCCCTCGGCCCGGCCACCACCCGCCGCCTGACCGACGCCCTGCCCGACGAGAGTGAGCGCAGCGGCACCAGCACCAGCGCCACCAGCACGCGCTCGAGCTACGACACCGGCGTGCTGTACCTGCCCACCCCGCTGGCCGAGCTCGACGAGCGCGCGATCGAGAACCCCTACAAAGGCCTGCGCGCCTTCCAGGAGGCCGACGCCGCCGACTTCTTCGGGCGGCAGCAGCTGACCCAGCTGCTGCTCGCGCGCTTGCAGGAGAGCGGCCCGTTCGCGCGCTTCCTGGCGGTGGTCGGGCCGTCTGGCAGCGGCAAGTCCTCTGTCGTGCGCGCCGGGCTGATACCTGCCCTGCGCGCGGGCGCCTTGCCTGGCTCGGAGCGCTGGTTCGTGGTCGAGATGTTCCCCTCGGCGCATCCTGTCGAGGAGCTGGCCCTCTCGCTGCTGCGCATCGCGGTCGAGCCGCCCAACAATCTGGTCGAGCCGCTCAAGCTGGACGAGCGCGGGCTGCTGCGGGTGGTCGACCAGGTGGTGCCGGGCGGCGACGAGACCGAGATCGTGCTGCTGGTCGACCAGTTCGAGGAGCTCTTCACGTTGGTGGAGGATGAGGCCGAGCGCAGCCACTTCCTCAACACGCTGATCGCAGCGGTCTCTGACCCCTACAGCCGCATTCGGGTGGTGGTGACGCTGCGGGCGGACTTCTACGACCGGCCGCTGCTGTATGGCACATTCAGCGAGCTGATGCGCGCGCGCACCGAGGTGGTGGTGCCGCTGGGCGAGGAGGAGCTCAAGCAGGCGATCGTCAGCCCGGCCGAGCGCTACGGCTTGCGTGTGGACGGGGAGCTGGTGGAGGCGATCGTGAGCGATGTGGGCGAGCAGCCGGGGGCGCTGCCGCTGCTGCAGTACGCCTTGACCGAGGTGTTTGCGCGGCGGAGTGGGCGGACGCTGACGCTGACGCCGTATGTGGCGAGTGGGGGCGTGCTGGGGGCATTGGGGCGGCGGGCGGAGGAGATCTACGGCGGGCTAAGCGCAGTGGAACAGGAGGCGGCGCGGCAGCTGTTCTTGCGGCTGATCACGCTGGGGGAGGGCGTGGAGGACACCCGCCGCCGCGTCCGCCGCACCGAACTGCTGGCGGTTGGCGCTGATACGCACACCTTGGACACAGTGATCGAAACCTACAGCCAGTATCGATTGCTGACATTGGATCACGACCCGCAGACACGCGCGCCGACGGTGGAGGTGGCGCACGAGGCGCTGATCCGCACCTGGACGCGGCTGCGGCAGTGGCTGGAGGCCAGCCGCGAGGACCTGCGCTTGCAGCGGCGGCTGAGTGTGGCGGGGAGCGAGTGGGCGGCAAGCGGGCACGACCGCAGCTTCCTGGCCGGCGGGGCGCGGCTGGAGCAGCTGGAGAGCTGGGCCAAGGAGACGCACCTGGCGCTCAACGCCGAGGAGCGCGCCTATCTGGACGCCAGCCTGGCCGCGCGCGACGCGCAGCGGGCGCAGGAGCAGGCACGCCAGGCGCACGAGGCGCAGCTGGAGCAGCGCTCGCGCACATTCCTGCGCGCGCTGCTCGGCGTGGCGATGCTGGCGGCAGTGCTGGGGATTGGGCTATCGATCTTCGCCTTCGGCCAGCGGCGCGAAGCGCTGGCGAACGAGCAGCGCGCCAATCAGAACGCAAGTAACGAGGCAGCCGCCAAGGCGCTCGCCCAGCAAAACGCCGACACCGCCGCGACCGCTGCTGCACTGGCGCAGCAGCAGTCGACACTCGCGCAGCAGCAGGCCGAACTGGCCAAGAGCAGCGCGGCCGAAGCCCAAAACCTGGCGCTCGCCAATGGGGCGCAGGTGGCACTCGGCCAGGGCAATACCGACCAGGCGCTGTCTCTGGCCCTGGCGGCCAACCAGCTCGCCAACCCCGTGCCGCAGGCGCGCTTCATCCTCTCGCAGGCCGCTTACGCGCCAGGCACCCGTCGTGTGCTCAGAGGTCATACCGGCGGCGTGACTGGCGTCGCCTTCAGCCCCGACGGCAAAACCGCCGTCTCCGGTTCGCGCGATGACACCTTGATTCTCTGGAATCTCGCCACTGGCGAGCAGATTCATACTTTCAAAGGCCATACCGACGACGTTAAGGACATCGCCTTGAGCCCGGATGGCAAGAGTGTGATCTCCGCCTCAACCGATGGCACGCTGATCCTGTGGGATGTCGCCAGCGGACAACCCATTCGCCAGTTCAAGGACGATGGCGTTGAGTTCAAGGGCGTCGCCTTCAGCCCCGATGGCAAGATGGTGCTCTCTGGCTCCGCCAATACCTCGGTGATCCTGTGGGATGTCGCCACCGCCCAGCCCATCCGCCGCTTCCAAGGCCAGACCCAGGAGGTCAACCAGCTGGCGTTCAGCCCGGACGGCACGATGGCGCTCTCCACCTCACAGGACACCGAGCTGATCCTATGGAATGTGGCGACCGGGCAGCCCATCCGCCATTTCAAAGGCCATGGTGGCGAAGTCACCTCGGTCGCCTTTAGCCCGGATGGCAAGACCGCGCTCTCCGGAGCGTACGATAACAAGCTGATCCTGTGGGATGTCGCCAGCGGTGAGCCGCTGCACACCTTTACCGGCCATACATCCCAGGTGTTGGATGTCGCCTTCAGCCCGGATGGCAAGCTGGCGGTCTCGGGCTCGGCCGACGGGCGGCTGGGCTTGTGGGACATGAAGACCTTTCAGTCGATCCGCTTCTTCACCGGGCACAGCAATTGGGTCAAGAGCGTGGCCTTCAGCCGAGATGGCCACCAGGTGTTAACAGGCTCCTTCGATAACACCATCCGCCTATGGGATCTCGACAACGGCGCGCAGACCGATACGTTCAAGGGTGAAACGGGCGGCAAGGCAGCGCTCAGCGCCGATGGGCAGCGGCTGATTACGAGCGGACCGGACAGTCAGGTGTTCCTCTGGGATGTCGCGAGCGGCGAAGTGCAGCAGACACTGCTGGGGCATAACGGCGACGTGAACGCCGTGGCGATCAGCCCGGATGGGCACCACGCCCTCTCCGGCACCCAGCTGGTTCAGGGTGAGAAACAAAACGACATGATCCTGTGGAACCTCGACACCGGCCAATTCGAGCGCTCGTTGAAGGGCCACACCGACGATATTAATGCGATCGCCTTTAGCCCCGATGGTAAGAGGGCGCTCTCCAGTTCCGAGGATAAGATGATGATCCTGTGGGACGTGGCGAGCGGCACGCAGATCAAAACCTTGACGGGGCATAAAAGCGGGGTTCGGAGCGTCGCCTTCAGCCCGGACGGAACCAAAGCGCTCTCGGGATCGTCGGATAATACCGTGATCCTGTGGGATCTGGGCAGCGGCGAGGCGATCGAGACGCTGAAAGGTCACGGGGCGAAGGTGGTGAGCGTGGCGTTCAGCCCAGATGGCAAAACCGCGCTCTCCGGCAGCGAGGACGGCAAGATCATCCAGTGGGATCTGGCGACGGGCAAGGCGCTGCACCGCTTTGTCGGCCACACGGGAACGGTGCACAGCATCGCCTATAGCCCGGATGGCACGATGGCGTTGTCGGGATCGAGCGACAATACGATCATTCTGTGGAATATTGAGGATGCGCAGCCGATTCGCATCTATACGGGCCACCGCGCATCTGTCGGGGCGGTGATGTTCAGCCAGGATGGGCGCGGCATTATCTCCGCCTCAGCCGATCGAACCATCCGCAGGTGGCGGATCGACTCAGCGGAACAGTTGATCGACTGGGCGACCAGCAACCGCTATTATCCCGAGCTGACCTGCGAACAGGAACAGCTGTACAAGCTGCCGACCACGCATTGCTAGCGCAGCTCGGCTGAAATATGCCCAGGGTATTGACGGAAGACGGGCGACCATGGTAGCCCCGTCTTCCGTCCTCGGTCGGAGCAGCGGTATTGTACCGCTACTTCAGCTCGGGTATCTCCACTGGATCCTCACGCGGCTCGCAGACGCCGCAGAACAGCGCACGCGCCGTCACGATCGCCTTCTGCGCATTTTTGGAGTCGCGGTAGAGCGCCACGATATGCGGCATCTCGCGCGCGTGCTCCTTGCAGACCGCCCGGCCACAGAAGATACAGGCCCCGTGCGCCGGCCGCTCGCAGTGCCAGCAATTCATGATTCCTCCTTTATGTCGCGCTGCTGATGATCTGCTGGTCGCGGGTGGGCACCGCGCACCTGCGACCGCTTTCATTTGTGGCCGCCTTCAGCCTACTGATCCGTACCTTGATCGGGCATCTATTGGTGGGGGTGTGGAGGGGGCCGAAGGCCCCCTCCACACCTCCCCAAGGAATGATATTCTGTATTACTGAGCGCTGCACAAATAGCTAAACTTTTTGGTGGGGGTGTGGGGGCGGCGAAGCCG
>DATFXE010000095.1:0-6590 GCA_035258585.1 Roseiflexaceae bacterium
CCATTCGGTCTTGGTGGCCTGGGCTTTCAGGGTACGGAACCAGTGGTGGATACCCGCCTCGCTCAGCCGTTCGGCACGCTGTGACGTGAAGACAAAGGGGCTAGCGGTATCCCGCTGCCCAGACTGAAGATAGTCGGCCAATGGACGGCGCGCATCATTGTGCAGATCGATGTCCCGCGCTTTCCCTCCCTTGTGCCCCACATGGAGCCAGCCGGCTTTGCGTGTCACGTGCATATGTTCCATGCGCAGCCAGGCAATATCGCTGACACGACAGCCGGCCCAATAGCCGAGCGCAAAGATCGCGGCGCTACGCGGCGAGCCGTCGCGTTCGACCAGGTTGCGCAGAACATAGCGTTGGTCCGGATCAAGCACACGTGGCGCATAGAGCGGTTGTGGCGGAACACGGACACTGCGCGCCGGATTACGCCGCAAGGTGAGATGTATTACGCCAATCGTAGACGCTGGGTCGTATGCATCGCCTGCTTGCTTGTCTTTCTCCCCAGCAATATGCTTCTGGCCGGTACCTGGAGTCCCGCCCGGGCCAGAGCCGCACTAGCCTGCTAGGAGCAGCCACCAGTTCAACACTTGAGCTTTGCTTTACCTAGCGTTGGCGGCTATGGGTGATAGGCCCCGCGGACGCCAGGCGCGTAAAACTGCCTGGCAGGCCCTGCTGGGCGCCAGGGACTATACTCTTGAGTACACCAAAGTGTACTGACAGGTAGACCGCTTGACTGATACATTGATGCAGTATCAGCAAGCGGTCACTTGTTTGTAACCCCACAAAGGGAGCACAGCCGTGAAAGGGAACGAGGTCGCGAGGGGGACGAGCGCAAACAGTGCATCCAAGGGCAGCCTTACACTGGCTGCGCAGCAGCATACGCTCGAAACAGGGGAGGTCAAGATGAGTTCGCGAATTGCTGGAGTATTACTGATTGCGGCAGCGTCGCTCTTCTTGATCGCCTGGCTGCTTATGCCAAGCCCTGGTGTGACTGACGCCCAGCTCATCCTCCTGCTGGTTGCGCGCCAACGCGGAGCGGTTGCTGCCTCGGTAATCGTGCAGTTGCTATCTGCGGCCCTCTACTTGCCCGCAATGACGAGTGTCATCAGCCATTCGAACCTGCGTCTCCAAATCGCAGTGTGGTGGCCCGCGACCGTGTTCCTGCTCGGTGTCTTGGGCGCTGTAGCCGATGCCATCATTCACCTTCTGGCCTACGCCATGACTGCACCGAACCTCGATCCAGGGCCGCTAGTTGTCGTGATGCGCTTCATGCAGGGGCCGGCCTTGCTCCTGATCACGCCGTTGATCAGCGCTTTCTTTATTGGTGGGGCGTGGCTCTCGGTGGCGTTGGCGCGCGAGACTGTCGTCTCGAGGTGGAACCCCAGGTTGTATGCCATCGCGCTAGGTGTGGGTCTGCTAGCTGCGGTGCTTGCTCGGGGGGGCGGCGCCTCACCGCGAACGCTGGGCCTCGTCGCGCTCGGCAGCGTGAGCGCAGCGCAGATCTGGGTCGGAGTGGCACTGTGGCAGCTTGGGGGCCAGCAGGCCGGCGATCGCACCGCCGTCGTGTTGGTCGGCGACCTGCCATAGCCGCCGCATGCAGATGTGAACCGATGACAGCCCATCAGGGCGACGCTAAGCACGCCTTTGGCAAGAGACTCTCACATGAACGTTACGCTGTACTCCATCCGCATCCAGGGCCATCTCGACCTGAGCTGGTCGGCGTGGTTCGACGGCCTGACGATGACGCACCACGCGAACGGCGAAACCACGCTGACCGGGCCGGTGCGCGATCAGGCGGCCTTGCACGGAATACTGAACCGGCTGTTCGGGCTGAACCTGACGCTGATCGCGGTGAACCGGGTCGGACCGGATGAGACCATATAGTTACAACGAAATAGGAGGTACGACAATGTTCGATCTGTTCGTCCGAAACTGGTAGGTTGTGACTCTGCGCGGCATGTGTGCCCTGCTGTTCGGCTTGGCCATGCTGGCCTGGCCGGGTGCGACCCTGGCAACCCTGGTGCTGTTCTTCGGCAGCTTCGCCATCGCGGACGGCGTGCTGGCGCTGATCGCGCTGTTCGACCCAGCTCCGGCGTCGCGGCGCTGGGCGCTGGTGCTGCACGGCGTGGTGCGTATCCTGGCCGGCGTGCTGGCATTTGTCCGGCCGGGGACAACCGCTCTGGCGTTCGTCTATCTGATCGCCGCCTGGGCCATCCTGACTGGCATCTCGACCGTCGTGGTGGCGATCGAGCTGCGCAAGGCGATCGAGGGCGAGTGGCTGCTGGGTCTGAGCGGCGCTGCAGCAGTGCTCTTCGGCATCGCGATCGCCGTCTATCCTGGTATCGGCACGCTGCTCTTGCTCAGCGCGGTCGCAGCCTACGCGATCATCGCCGGGAGCATGCAGATCGCCCTCGGTCTGCGGCTGCGGCGCCTGAAATCGGCCCGACTGCAGGTGGCGCGCACGTAGCCATTCACGCTGTGATAGCCGGCTCGTAACATCCGGCGCTGCGGTGCCCGCGGAGCTAGTAGCAGCACCGCGCTAGTCCCACGGGCACCGCAGCGCCGACGGATTCCCACGATTACTTTAAGGAAGACTACTCGGCGGTCATCAACCTTATGGAAGCGCTGGCAGGGGCAGTGCCGAAAGCGTGGGCATCCCCTTTGGAATAAGCCGACGAAGCGCAGGCTCCCTGGAGCGCGATGAGCGCCAGTTGCCACGGTCGCGTGCTTCGGTTATAATCGTCCATCCCTGTTGCTCAGCAGGAGATGGGCCAGTATCTGCCCAGATCCTCAGCACCAAGCTCTACAGCCACCACACGCGCACTTCGTCGCACGGCCACGCCTGACCGCGTCTGAGGCCCTTACACCCGCTTACGTTGGTCGCCGTCCTCGCCGGCTTTGGCAAGACCATTCCTTAAGCCAGGAGTTTGGCTGGTGCCGCGCCGAGGTCTCGCTGGCGGCCACCTTCGGAACCTTGGCGACGGGCGGAGCCGTGCTGGTGATCGGTCGGCTGGTGGACCGCTTTGGGGCCCGCAAGGTGATTCTGCCCTCGGTGCTGCTGTTTGGCCTAGGTGTCATCTGCCTCTCTTCGCTCTCCGCCTTTCTCTGGCATTTCTATGCGCTCCATCTGGTGCTAGGTGGGCTTGCGATGAGCGCGTTGATAACAGCGGGCCATATCGAGTCTGGGAGGCAGGCGCAGAGGCAGCAATCGCAGCTGGCGCTTCGAGAGCCTGAGGGAGAGAAAATCGGAGGGAGCAGCCAACAATCAAGCCATGACTGGGTATGTTGCTGTTGGCCCCAAACAGTCTGCTATAATAGCAGGCGCTCTGTCACGAGCCTATTTCTGCGATCCAAACGCTTCGACCCCAAACACGCCCGCTGTTCGGGGCCGGGGGTATCCGGGAGGCGCGGATGGCAGGCACAACACCACATGTGGAGCGGGGTACGCTGAGGGTCGGGGCACCAAGCGCAGAGCAGACCATCCAGGTGGGCAGCCCGGCCTGGTTTACCTGGCTCTCTACGGCCACCACGTTTACCTTCACATGTCCAGAAGGCAAGTTCACGGCACGCCGCGAGCGCTCCAGCAACGGCCGCGGCGATTGGTACTGGCGCGCCGAGCAACGCCGCGCTGGCGTGCGGCGGCGCGCCTACCTCGGCAAGGTCGCTGAGCTGACACTCGAACGACTGCAGGCCGTAGCGGTCCGCCTGACCCGCGCCGATGCGCCAGCGTACATCTCGGTCAGCCGCGCAATGGGCGCATCTGCATCCGTCGACGCCGTCCCGGCGCCCGCCGCGCTGCCGATTGGGACGGTGACGTTCCTGTTTACCGACATCGAAGGCAGCACGCAGCTGTGGGAGCAATACCCGCAGGCGATGCCATCTGCGCTTGCCCGTCACGACAGAGTGCTGCGGCAAGCGATCGACGCGCATAACGGCGCGGTCTTCAAGACCGTCGGCGACAGCGTCTATGCCGCCTTTGTCCGGGCGCCTGACGCGCTTGACGCCGCCCTGACGGCCCAGCGGGCGTTGCAGCAGGAGGCCTGGGAGCTTCCGACCCCGCTGCGCGTGCGTATGGCGCTGCACACAGGCGTGGCCGAGCCGCGCGATGGCGACTACTTTGGCCCGCCGCTCAATCGGCTTGCACGGCTGCTCACGCTGGGCCACGGCGGCCAGATCCTGCTGTCGCGCGCGACCCACGACCTGATGGAAGACGACCTGCCCCCCGCGACCGGCCTGCGCGCGCTGGGCGAGTATGCGCTCAAGGATCTGACGCGCCCGGAGCCGATCTTCCAGTGTGTAAGCCCGGATCTGCCATCCGACTTCCCGCCGCTGCGCGCTGCGAGCGCGCAGCCCGTCGCTGGCCCGCAGCTCCTTGCGACCAAGCTGTACCTGCCGCAATCGCGGCCTGATCTGGTGGCGCGGCCACGGCTGTTCGCGCGGCTGGAGGCCGGGCTCCAGGAGACGCTGACGCTGGTCTGCGCGCCAGCGGGGTTTGGCAAGACCACCCTGCTCGCCGCCTGGCTGCGCGAGACAGGCCGCCCGGCGGCCTGGCTAGGACTGGATGCGGGGGATAACGACCCGGCCGTGTTGCTTCACTACCTGGTGGCAGCACTCCAGACGCTCGCGCCGAGGGTTGGAGAGGCGACGCTCAGCCTGCTACAGTCGCCGGCGCCGCCGCCGCTGGCGACGCTGCTGACGCTCTTGCTCAACGACTTGGCTGCCCTGCCGCAGAAGTGCATCCTGGTGCTGGACGACTATCACCTACTAGAGGCGCCGCCGCTCCACCAGGCGCTGAGCTTCCTGATAGACCACCTGCCGCCGGTGCTGCACCTTATCATCGCCACACGCGAAGACCCACCGCTGCCGATCGCGCGCCTGCGCGCCCGCCATCAGCTGAACGAGGTGCGAGCGGAACAGCTGCGCTTCACGGCAGAGGAGGCTGCGGCGTTTCTGACCGAGGTGATGGGGTTGGCGCTGCGCGCGGCCGACGCGGCGGCGCTGGAGGCGCGCACCGAGGGCTGGATCGCCGGCCTGCAGCTGGCAGCGCTGGCCATGCAGAAGCGCGCCGACCACGCCGGCTTCATTGCCGCGTTCACCGGCAGCAACCGCTTCATCGTAGACTACCTGGCCGACGAGGTGCTCAACCGACAGCCATCCCACATCCAGAGCTTCCTGTTGCAGACCGCGATCCTGGAGCGCATGTGTGGCTCGCTGTGCGACGCGATCTTGGGACTTGAGGCTAGAGACTTGAGACTTGGGGATGTTGAGTCCACCTCAAGCCTCAAGCCTCAAGCCTCAAGCCTCTCGGCCTACAGCCAACTGCTCCTGGAGCAGCTCGAACGCGCTAATCTGTTTGTAATCCCGTTGGACGACGAGCGGCGCTGGTACCGCTACCACCATCTGTTCGCCGAGGTGATGCGCCATCGTCTGGCTCGAGGCCATCCGGAACAGGTCTCCATCCTCTACAGTCGTGCCAGCGCGTGGTTCGAGCAGCAGGGTTCACTGGGTGAGGCGATTGAATACGCCATTCTGGCGCGGGATTACGAGCGCGCCGCGCGCCTGGTGGACGAATATGGCGAGAGCGTGTGGATGCAGGGCGGGCTGGCGACGCTGCTGCGCTGGCTGACGGCGCTGCCCGATGTGGTCTTCGAAGCGCGTCCCAGGTTGGCGCTCAATCACGCCTTCATCTTGGCGGTGACGGATAATTTCACGCTGGCGGAGCGACGCCTGGCCGCTGCCGAGCGCGCATTGCACGCCGCGTCTGTGCCGGACGTACAGCTCCTGGGCCAGGCGGCGGTGGTGCGCGCGGGCATCGCGCTCCAGACAGATCTGCCGGCGGAGATCACGATTGCCGCCGGCCGGCAGGCGCTGGAACTGCTACCCCAGAGCAGTGCCAACTGGCGTGGACTCGCGGGATTATTTCTCGGAGTAGGGTACTATGCCCAAGCTGGCGATCTCGCGGCGGCCTATCAGACACTTGTCGAAGCCGAGCGGGTCAGCCTCGGCGCTAGCGATCCGTTCGGCGCGTCCAATACCGCAGCGCACCTCACCTTTGTGCTTGAAATCGGCGGCCGGCTGCGCGAGTCGGAACGACTCAGCCGGCAGAATCTGCAGCGCGCGGCCGAGCCATTCTGGCAGGGGGTGCCGCTGGCAGCCTACGCCCGCTTCGGACTCAGCCGGGTGCTCTACGAGCGCAACGACCTGCTGGCGGCGCGCGAGCTGCTGACCGAAGCGATCCAACAACTGGAAGCCTGGGCGCTCAAGCGGCCTCTGGTCATCACCTATGTATCGCTGGCTCGCGTGCAGCAAGCGCTGGGCGAGCCAGCACGTGCGCGCGAAACAATGGAGCGCGTTGTGGCGATCGTGCAAAAGGACGATCTCAAGCAGACGTTTTCACACTGGGCGTCGCATCGGGCGCGGATGTATCTGGCGCAAGGCGACCTGACCGCCGCTGCGCAGTGGGCCCAGGAGATCGAACCGACCATCGGCAGCACGCTGAACCCTGTGCTGGAGTTCAAACACATCACGCTGGCGCGGATCTATCTGGTGCAACAGCGGCTGGACGAGGCGCAGCAGCTGTTGGATCGGCTGC
>DATFXE010000096.1:0-6525 GCA_035258585.1 Roseiflexaceae bacterium
AGACGATCCTGGTGCAGAATCCATCGCCGCACGGTCCCTTCGGCGCGCGCGGCATCGGCGAGCCGCCGATCACCGCCGGCGCAGCCGCGCTGGCCAACGCCATCCGCGACGCGACCGGCGTGCGTGTGACCGAGACGCCGATTCGATCGGAGATGGTCTGGCGCGCACTGCATAACGGGGACTAGGGACTGGGGACTAGGGGCTAGGGATAGAAACTCCTAGTCCCTGGTCCCAAATCCCTACTCCCTGGCGTTTGTGCGATTTGACACGAAGCCCCGACAATGGTACATTAGCGGGCGATAAAGAAGCCCTCTCCCCACTATAAAATAAGCCTGTCGTGCGACCTGGAAAGTGTGAAAGCACATGCCTCCACTGTCTGAACATATCGTGCTGCGCAACCGCGATATCGAGAATATCGCCGACTTCGATGTCTATTTGAAACACGGCGGCTACGAAGCGCTGCGCATGGCCGTGAAAGAGAAGACTCCCGCCGATATCATGCAGATCGTCAAGGACTCGGGCCTGCGCGGCCGCGGCGGCGCCGGCTTCCCAACCGGCGTGAAGTGGGGGTTCCCGCCCAAGGATGTCTTCCCGCGCTACCTGACGTGCAATGCCGACGAGAGCGAGCCGGGGACCTTCAACAACCACGAGATGATCGACAAAAACCCGCACCAGCTGATCGAGGGCATCGCGATCTCAGCGTATGCGATTGGCGGGTGCAACACGGCCTATATCTACATTCGTGGTGAGTTCGCGTACGGCGCGCGCGTGCTGGAGCGCGCGATCGAGGCGGCCTACGCCAAGGGCTTTCTGGGCAAAAAGATCTTCGGCAGCGACTACGACATCGACATCGCGGTGCATCGCGGGGCCGGCGCGTATATCTGCGGCGAAGAGACCGCCCTGATCGAGTCGATCGAAGGCAAGATCGGCCAGCCGCGCGCCAAGCCGCCGTATTTTCCCGCCGCGATCGGGCTGTACATGAAGCCGACGATCGTCAACAACGTCGAGACGCTGATCAATGTGCCGCTGATAGTCGAGAGGGGCGCGGCGTGGTACCGCACCTTCGGCACTGAGAAGAGTCCCGGCACCAAGGTCTGCTCGCTCTCGGGCCATGTCAACAAGCCTGGCAACTACGAGGTGCCGCTGGGCACATCGCTGCGCGAGCTGATCTATGCGCCCGAGTATGGCGGCGGCATGCGCGGCGATCGTAAGCCCAAGATCATCGTCCCCGGTGGCGCCTCGGCACCCTGGCTGACGGCCGATCAGCTCGATGTGACACTCGACTATGAGGCGGTCGCCGCGGCTGGCTCGATGCTCGGCACTGCCGGCATCATCGTGCTGGATGAGACGACCAGCGCGGTCGAGACGGCTTACAAGATGGACGAGTTCTTCAAGCACGAGTCGTGCGGCAAATGTACGCCCTGCCGCGAGGGCACAACCTGGCTGACCAGTGTGCTGCACCGCATGGCGCACGGCCACGGCCGCGCCGACGATATCCCGACGCTGCACGATATCTACAACCAGATGGCCGGCAACTGCTTCTGTCTACTTGGCGAGAGCGCCGTGATGCCGATCAAGAGCGCGCTCTCGCTCTTCCCTCAGGAGTTCGAAGAGGCGATCGCCAAGCTGCCGGCCAACGGCCACGGCAACGGCAAGGTCGCGGATGCGATCCCGCTGGCGCAGGTGCGGCGCTGAAGTGCGTTCGACAGGATTCTTGGCAATTTGACAGTTTGGTGAGGGTGGGGTTTGGGCAGGGCACAGCCCCGCCCAAACCCCACCCTCACCACCCGACTGTAAAGCAATAAGAGATCGACTATGCCCGATGTTACCCTGACGATCGACGGTCAGAGCGTGACCGTCCCGGCCGGCACCAATGTCGTGGACGCGGCGCGCGCCGCGGCGACTTCGATACCGGTGTTTTGCTACCACCCCAAGATGGAGCCAGTCGGCATGTGCCGCATGTGCATGGTCGAAGTCTTTACACCGATGATCGACCGTGCCACCAATCAGCCGGTTCTCGACGAAAACGGCCAGCCGAAGCTGGCGCTCATCGGAAACAAGCTCCAGCCCGGCTGCATGACGTCAGTCAGCCCCGGCATGGTGGTCAAGACTGCCACCGACCGTGTCAAGTTCGCCCAGCGCGGCCAGCTGGAGTTCCTGCTGACCTCGCACCCACTCGATTGCCCGGTCTGCGACAAGGGCGGCGAGTGCCCGCTGCAGAATTTGACGATGGAGTGGGGGCCTGGCAATTCGCGCTACCAGTACGGCGACAAGGTCCATTTCGTGAAGCCCATTCCACTCGGCGATCTGATCTACCTCGACCGCGAGCGCTGTATCCTGTGCGCGCGCTGCGTGCGCTTCCAGGATGAGATCGCCGGCGACCCGGTGCTGGGCTTCGATAACCGCGGCCGCAGCTGGGAGATCATCTCCAAGAGCGACCCGCCGTTCGACTCGAAGTTTTCCGGCAACACCACCGACATCTGCCCGGTCGGCGCGCTGACCAGCTCGGATTTCCGCTTCAAGGCCCGCGCCTGGGAGCTGCGCTCGGTGCCCAGCGTCTGCCCGCACTGCCCGGTCGGCTGCGATATCTCGCTGGATATGCGTTACAACGACCTGATGCGCGTGATGCCGCGCGAAAACGACCACGTCAACGAGATCTGGATCTGCGACAAAGGCCGCTATGGTATGCGCTACATCGCCAGCGCCGACCGGCTGAAGGCGCCGATGATTCGCCGAGACAACCAGTGGGCGCAGGTGACGTGGGACGAGGCGTTCCAGTTCATCGCCGACAAACTGACGCAGATCCGCACAGCGGCCGGGGCCAGCGCGCTGGCCGGGCTGGCCGGCCCGCAGCTGCCGAACGAGGATCTATACCTGTTCCAGAAGCTGTTCCGCCAGGTGCTTGGCTCGAACAATATCGATCACCGCAAGGGTACGCTCGACGAGCCGGCCGAGCTGGATGACCTGCCCAGCCAGCTTGGCGTTGGCGCGGGCACTAACCTGACCGAGCTGGGCAAGGGCACGTCGGTGCTGGTGATTGGAGCCGACCCCGAGGAGGAGGCGCCGTTGTATGTGCTGCGGCTGCGCGGCATCGCCACCCGCGGCGGCGAGCTGAATGTGGTCAACCCTTTCCCGACCAAGCTGGATCGTTTTGCCACGCACAAGGCGCACCCGCGCGTCGGCACCGGCCCGCAGTTCGTGCTGGCGCTGCTGAAGGTGATCGCCGAGGACCGGCTGCTGAGCGGCGATTTCGCGGCCCGGCTGCGCGGCACGCCCGAGCTGCTCCAGCAGCTTGGCCAGCTCACGCTGACCGACCTCGTGGAAGCCACCGGTGTCGCGGAGGACAGCATCCGCGCGATCGCCGGCTCGTTCGCTAAGGCCGAGAACGGGATCATCGTGTATGGCCGCACCGCGCTCACAGTCGGCTCGGCGCTGACAAAGGCGCTGGCGAACCTGGCGCTGCTGACCGGCAAGGTCGGTCGGCCCAACAACGGCCTGATCGGATTGCTGCCTGGCGGCAACAGCCGCGGCGCGCTGGATATGGGCGTGCGGCCCGACGTCGGCGCTGGTGTGGCGGCGAGCGCAGCCCCTGGCTTGAGCGCCCGCGAGATGTGGGCCGCCGCGGCCGAGGGCAGGGTGCGCGGCATGTACATTGCCGGGATGAACCCGGCCAAATCCAGCCCGGCGATCGCCGAGGCGCTCTCCCAGCTTGAGTTCCTGGTGGTCCAGGAGCTGTTCTTGACCGAGACCGCGCAGCTTGCCGATGTGGTGCTGCCTGCCGCCGCGTTCGCCGAGCGCGAGGGCACCTTCACCAACGCCGAGCGGCGTGTGCAGCACTTCCGCCAGGCCGGCACGGCCGAGGCCGATGCGCCGCCCGACTGGCTGGTGTTCCAGGATCTGGCGCGCGCCCTGCAGTCGGCCGTGCCGGTTATGCCCACGGCCGAGCCTAAGCGCAGCGCCAAAGCCCGTGCCGGCGCCGCCGAGACGGCCGTCGCCGTCGCCGCGCCGCCTGCCAGCTGGGATTACGTGGTGTCCAGCGACATCGCCGAAGAGATCGGCCGGAACGTGCGCGGCTACAGTGGCGCGACCTATACCAGCCTGGAGCTGACCCACAAATCGTGGGGGCGACGTTCGAACGAAGATTTTTACTACGACGGCACCTCATACGAAAATACCGAGGGCGTCGGCGTGCAAATCCCGGCGACTGCCGACGATCCGAAGAGCAGCTTCGGGGTTGAGCTCGGGGCGCCAGCTCTGCCGGCGGCCGACGATCGCTTCCCGCTGACGCTGCTCGCGCCGACGCGCGCGTATGACGGCGGGTATTGGATGCGCGGCTCGAAGCTGCTGAACCACGTCGCGCCAGCCCACGCCATCCTGAGCATGGCCGACGCGCAGCGCCTGGGGATCGGGATGGGCGAAATGGTGCGGATCGAGTCGGCCGCGGGCGCGCTGGAGCTGCCTGCGACGATCGACGCGGGGCTCAACCCTGGCCTGGTGCTGGCGCCGGATGTCGAAGGAGTCGCGCTGGCAAGCATTCTGGTCGGCCCGCAGACGCGGGTGGCGGTGAGCAAAGCTTGATGTTAACACGTTGAAACGTTAGAAGGTTGAAACGTTGCTGCTTAACGAGAAACGTTCCAACGTTTTAACTTTCAAACGTTCTAACGGAGCATACACATGGATTTCCTCGACGTGATCATCCTGATTGTGAAGTGCCTGGTGCTCGCGCTCGCTACGACGACGGTGTTCGCCTACTTCACGCTGTTCGAGCGGATCTTCCTGGCGCGCATGCAGAACCGTGTCGGGCCGAATCGTGCCGGTTACATCCCGCTGCCCGGCGGCCGCAAGCTGCTGGGCGGATGGCTCCAGCCCGCCGCCGATGCGGTCAAGCTGTTCTTTAAGGAAGATATCACGCCGGCGACCGCGGACAAGTGGGTCTACCTGGTTTCGCCGGCCTTCGCGGTGATTCCCGCGCTGATCATCTGGGCGACGATACCGCTCGGTTGTTGGCCGTACGGCGGCGACGGCGTGATTCCGCCTGGCGGCTGCGCGCCGCAGGGCGGCGGCAACTTCTTGCAGCTGGCCGAGATCAACGTCGGAATCCTGTACTTGCTGGCGATCACCTCGGTCGGCGTCTACGGGATCGCGATCGCCGGCTGGGCCTCGAATAACAAGTACTCGATGCTCGGCGGCGTGCGCGCGACAGCTCAGGTGATCGCCTACGAGCTGGCGCTGGGTCTGTCGATCCTGGGCGTGGTGATGCAGGCATCCAGCTTCAGCACCGCCGACATCGTGGCAGCGCAATGGGGCTGGTGGTTTATCGTGCCGCAGTTCCTGGGCTTCGTGGTGTTCCTGCTGGCCTCGACCGCCGAGGTGGTGCGGGCGCCGTTCGACCTGGTCGAAGCCGAGCAGGAGCTGGTCGGCGGCTATAATACCGAATATGGCTCGATGAAGTTCGCGCTGTTCTTTATGTCGGAATATATCAAGCTGGTGGCGATGAATGCGATCGCGGTCACCCTGTTCCTGGGCGGCTGGCACTTCCCGGGCCTGTACACGCTGTATCAGGGGATAACCGATCTGTTCGGCCAGTTTGCCGGCGCGGTAGCGATCGGCCTGACATCGCTCGGCGCATTCTTGCTGAAGGTCACGCTGCTCTCGTTCATCTCGGTCTGGATCCGCGCGACGATCCCACGCGTGCGCTACGATCAGCTGATGCAGCTTGGCTGGAAAGTCCTGATGCCGATGGCCTTGTTCAACATCGCGCTGACCGCCGTCCTCAATGTGCTCATCCCGGACGATCGCTATCTCAGCGGCGGGATCACCTTTGTGATTGGGCTGGTGGTCGTGCTTGCGGTCGCCTTTGTGGGCGGGCCGCGCAAGCCGGCTACCGAGGTGACGCTGGTGAACAAGCAATCAGCCGTTGAACGTTTGAACGTTTGAACGTTCGAACGCGGAGAATAACGTATGCTCGGCGAAATCATGAAGGGCCTGGGCACGACATTCAAATATCTGTTCAAGAAGCCGGTTACGGTTCAGTACCCCGAGGTCAAACGCCCGGTGCGCGAGCGCTTTCGCGGCCGGCATGAGCTGAAGCGCTTCGCGAATGGGCTGGAGCGCTGCATCGGCTGCTCGCTGTGCGCCGCCGCCTGCCCGGCCGATGCTATCCTGGTGGTGCCGGGCGAGAACGATCCGGATCACCCGAACTCGCCCGGCGAGCGCTATGCCGCGACATATGAGATCAATATGCTGCGCTGTATCTTCTGCGGCTACTGCGAGGATGCCTGCCCGACCAACGCGATCGTGCTGGAGCACCAGTACGAGCTGTCGTTCTACGATCGCAAGTCCTCGATCTACACCAAAGAGATGCTGTTGGTGCCGCCCGACAAGGGTTACGGCGAGATCCCGCCGGTGCTGGAGCAGACCCATCGACGCCCCAGCCCGCCCGCCCAGATCGACCTGTAAATTGCAAATTGCAAATTGTAAATTTGGACAAGCGCAATTTGAAATTTGCAATTCGGAGAGAGTATG
>DATFXE010000097.1:0-5462 GCA_035258585.1 Roseiflexaceae bacterium
CCCAACAGGAAGAAGGCGCTGAGGGCATCGATCTGGGCGAACGAACCGAGCACCAGCGGCGTATCGCGCACACGCCAGAGCAGCGCCAGCGCGCCTAGTGCCAGCCCACCGGCAAGCAGCGCAGGCCAGTGCCTAGCGAAATGTGCATATAGCCGCATAGACCGGCGTTCCGGTATCCCTTATATGCTGACTTAAACTGAGCCGATCATACCCCGAAGCGAGAGGGGTGTCAAAGGATCTTATTGATCTCTACACAAATAACTAATGGCTTCTATGGGGAGGTCTGGAGGGGCCCGGGTACCCTCTGGGTGCCCCCTCCAGACCTCCCCATTGGTGGGGGTGCAGGGGCGGCCGGGTGCCCACACCCAGAGGGTACCCGGCGTCGCCCCCGCACCCCCACCAAAAGATAAGAACCAATGCAGAGATCAGTAGTTTGGCTAGCTGAGCTTGCCGCACGCCTGGCTGAGCGTGTATCATACTGATCGCTGCATCCAGAATAGAAGAAGGATCATATGGCGCCACGACACTTTCCACCCGGCTTTCTGTGGGGCACCGCGACCGGCGCACACCAGGTCGAGGGCCAGAACGACAACAATCAATGGTGGGATTGGGAACAGCAGCCGGGCCGGATCTGGCACGGCGACCGCTCGGGCGATGCATGTGGCTGGTGGCGCAACCCCGAACCGGATTTCGATCGCGCGGCGGCGCTGGGGCAGAACGCCCACAGGCTCTCGATCGAGTGGAGCCGGATCGAGCCGCGCGAGGGCTTCTTCGACGCCGCCGCGCTCGATCGCTACCGGAGCATGCTCCTGTCGCTGCGCCGCCGCGGCATCACCCCGATGATCACACTGCACCATTTTACCAACCCGCGCTGGCTGGAGGCGCAGCGCGGCTGGCTGCACCCGGCCACACCGCAGCGCTTCGGCCGCTTCGCCCAGCGCGCCGTCCACGCTCTGGGCGACCTGTGCGATCTCTGGTGTACGATCAACGAGCCGCTCGTGTATCTGACGCAAGGCTACCTGATCGGCATCTGGCCGCCCGGGCGCACTGACATCGTCGGCGCGATACGCGTCGCCGGGGCGATGCTGCGCGGGCATGTCGCGGCCTCCGCAGCCATCCGGCGCGTCAACCCGGCGCTGAAAGTTGGCATCGTACACCAGATTCGCCTGTTCGACCCGGCCACCCCGGCCGGGCGCGATGTCGCCGTCGCCGCCAATTGGGACTACCTGTTCAACACGATCATGCTGTACGGGCTGCGCACCGGTCGGGTTCTGCCGCCGTTCGGCAGCGGGCGGGAATGGCCTGGGCTGCGCGAATCCTCCGACTTCTTCGGCCTGAACTACTACACGCGCGAGCGAGTTGCCTTCGACGCGCGCCAGCCGGGGCTGATGTTCGGCCGGCGCTTCACCCCGCCCGATGTCCCACAGAGCCAGGTCGGCTTCGAGGGCAAGACCTACGGCGAGATCTACCCCTCCGGCCTCTACCGCGCGCTGCGCCGCGCCGCGAGTTTGCGCCTGCCGATCTACATCACCGAGACCGGCCTGCCCGACGCCGACGACGATCAGCGGCCGGGATTCATTCTCGGCCACCTGGCGGCCGCACATCGAGCCATTCAGGATGGCGTGGACCTGCGCGGGGTCTTTCTGTGGACGTTGGTCGACAACTTCGAGTGGAGTGAAGGCTGGGGCCTGCGCTTCGGCCTGTACGCGCTCGACCAAGCCACTGGCGAGCGACGACTGCGGCCATCCGGGGCGCTCTACGCCGCGATCGCGCGAGCGAATGCAATCCCCGAAGATGGGTAAGCGGCGTGGCTCAGAGCGAAATTCATGGCGTAGAAATTGCTATAATTCGAACAGTTATTGCCCCGTTGTAAGGTTATACGCCTCTGTCCGCGAATTTGCATCAATAGCTACGATTGTGCTGGTTGAGGAATAACAATGAATCCCAAGCCAATCCTGGTGGTCGACGACGAGCCTGCGATTCTCGATATGATGGCTGAGTTGTTGGGTTACGAGGGGTACCAGGTTGTCACCACCGGCGAAGGTACTGTTGCGTTGGCGCGGGCGAAGGTCGATCCGCCAGCTCTCATTCTGCTCGATCTGATGATGCCTGGCATGAGCGGCTGGCAGGTGATCGACGCGCTTCAAGCCTCCCCGCAGACGCGCGCCATCCCAGTGGTGCTGATCTCCGCACGGCGCGATCTGCCGACCGCCGCGCTGGATCTTGGGGCCGTGACCTTCCTTACGAAGCCATTCGATATCGACGAGCTACTCGAGATCGTGCGAGCGCACGCTGGCCTCAGCACTGATGGTGCCTCCAGTTCGAGTTGACCTCTTCTTCCAGTAGCCTCCCGACTTGACGGATTTGCAGATTTGATCTATCATTATTCCATAATATAAACAGGTGTTTACATTGTGAACAACGATTCGATTTATACGGGCACGCAGGCGATCCGGCGCGCGGTCGCGGTGCTGAAGGCATTCGGTCCTGAGCCGTCACGTCTCACGGCGCAGCAGCTCAGCCAGCGCACTGGCTTGAACCGCAGCACCGTCTACCGGCTGCTCAGCGCGCTCGAGCACGAGGGGTTGGTGGCCGCTGGCGAAGATGGGCGCTACCGCCTGGGGCCTGAAATAGCCATTCTTGGCACGCTGGCGCTGCGCCAGATCGACCCGCGCGCGCTCGCACTACCTTTGATGCGTGCTCTGGCCGAGCGTAGTGGCGAGACGGTCGACCTCGAGATTCTCCATGGCGATCGAGTGATGATCGTCGAGGAGATCGCCGGCGATCACCTGCTGAACGCCAGCGGCAATATTGGGACGCTCTACCCGGCCCATTGCACGTCGACCGGCAAACTGCTGCTGGCGGCGCTGCCGGAGCAGGCTTTGGACGCAATCCTGGCGGCCGATCTGTGCGCCTGCGGCCCACGCGCGATCACCGATCCCGCGTTGCTGCGCGCCGATCTGCGCGCTGGCCTGGCGCGCGGCTATGCCACCTCATACGAAGAGCTCGAGGCGCATCTGCACGCCGTCGCCGCGCCTATCTACGATCACCAGGGCCGGATCGTGGCCGCCCTGAGCATCTCGGGCCCGGCCGCACGCATGCCGCGCCGCCGCGAGACTGAGCTCGCCCGCATGCTGATCGAGGCGTGTGCCGAGGTCTCGCGCGCGCTGGGATACCAGGAGCGAGCGACGGAGCGACAAGGTGACGGGGTGACGAGTGCCAAGTGACGAGTGACCTATCTCGTATTCTGCCGACTGACAACTGACAAGGAGGTCACGACGTGAACCTATCCAGCTACACCTTTCAGCCCGACATCTCTCTTGCCACCACGATCCCGTCGAGCTGGTATCTCAACCGCGACATGCTCGCGCTCGAACAGGAGCGCATCTTTGGCGGAACCTGGCAGCTGGTCGGCCGGCTCGACCAGGTCAAGAAGGCCGGCGACTTTTTCACCTGCTCGGTGGTGGATGAGCCGATCGTCGTCACGCGCGCGACCGATGGCACGCTGCACGCCTTCTTCAACGTCTGCCGCCACCGCGCCGGCCCGGTCGCCCAGGGGACGGGCAACCGCAAGACGCTCCAGTGCCAGTATCACGGCTGGACATATGAGCTCAATGGGCGGCTCAAGAACACGCCTGAATTCGAGGGCGTGCGCTGCTTCGACAAGCTGCAGAATGGCCTCGTGCCGGTGCGCGTGGATAGCTGGGGCCCGTTTGTGTTCGTCAACTTGAACGGCGAAGCGCCGCCATTGCGCGAGGTGCTCGGCAAGATCCCTGTCGAGACCAGGAACATTCCGCTCGAGCGCATGGGCTTCTTCAAGCGCGTCGACTACGAGATCGCCTGCAACTGGAAGGTCTATGTCGACAACTACCTGGAGGGCTACCACATTCCAGTGGCTCACCCTGGGCTGTACAAAGAGATCGACTACAAGCAGTATCGCGTCGAGCCCGAGCGCTTCTACTCAAAGCAGTTCGCGCCGATCCGCGAGAAGCCGGATTCGCTCTACCGCCGCAACCTGGAGGACGGCGCCGACGCGCTGGCGCTCTACTACTGGATCTTTCCGAACCTGATGCTCAATATCTATCCCGACAATTTGCAGCTCAACGTCATCCTGCCGCTCGGCCACGACCGCACGCTGACGATCTTCGAATGGTACTTGTTGGGCGCCGACCGGCCGGAGGTTGCCGCGGATTTCCATAAGTCGTTCAAGTTCAGCGACGTGATCCAGCAGGAGGATATCGAGATCTGCCAGACGGTCCAGCAGCGCCTCAAATCGCGCTCGTATGATGTCGGGCGATACTCGGTGCAGCGCGAGAACGGCGTGCATCACTTTCACGGGCTGCTGTCTGAGTTTTTGCAGCGGTGAGGGTTGAGGGGGAGACACTTTCACCTCTCACTCTCTCATCCTGTCGCCGGCTCATAACACGCCTTGGCGCTGGTAATGACGATGGACGATAGAACACCTGGCATGGTCTATGGAGCCACAGAGAACATAGAGGGGAGAGAACAAAACTCGCTGTCCTCTGAGTTCTCTGTGGCTCAGGCTCTTTGCTCTTTGTTATAATGTGTTCTCTTGGCGCCCCTGGCTGCGCCCAAACAGCCCCGGTGTTTTAAGACGGGATTGGATTGACGACCCGCCCCATGAACAGCAGCGCGCCGGTCGCATCATCGCGGATGACGAACACGAACGGCCGATCGACGATCAGAGTAAACGGGGGCTCAATCTGGGCCGATGTCGTCCGCATGCTCACGGCGGAGGCAGCAGCCGCCTCGGTGCCGTCCTCGTCCACCCGCACCATCGCCTTGTGATAGCCGTCGCTGATATACAGATCGCGCTGGCCATCCATTCCCGAGAAATCCGCCCTGCTCGCATCAAACGCGTCGGCCATACCAAGCTCGACCAGCGATTGCTTCAGGCTGATGCTGTCGGAGTGGTACTCGAACTTCGGCAGCGTGAGCAGCACCTCACGTGGCTTCAGGCCATCCAGGATCGACGCGAGCTGCGCGGTGTCCAGCCCGGACTCGAACGCGTCGAGCTGCCCGGCGTCCGGCAGCAGCACCAACATCGAAACGCCGCCACGGTACGGCAGCGCGATCGCCTGGTAGCCCTGGCCCGATCCATAGGTATAGGTCGCCTGGTGCGTCATCAGGGGCACCGTCACCGCGGCGCCTGTGTCCGGGTTGAACGGGCCGTCATGGGTGGCCTCCTTCTCGAACGGCATGGCCCACTTCGCGTTGAAGTAAATCGCGTTGGCCAGCACCATCCGGGTCATATCGTCGATGCTGCCGGGCGGCAGCAGGTCCTTGATCTTGTCGTGGGTCTGCTGTGCGATCGCCGCGTTGATCGCCGCGCGTGATGGCTCGGGCGCGGCCTTGAAATCGAGCAGCCGCAGCCCTGCGCCATAGTTCGTCGCCAGCACGTCCAGGAACTCCGGCAGAAAGGCGAAGTCGCGCTGCCCCCA
>DATFXE010000098.1:0-18242 GCA_035258585.1 Roseiflexaceae bacterium
CTTGATTGATCTTCCCGTTGCGAACCAGGCCGTGTCCCGCCCCGGCGAACTCCAGCATTTTGGCCGGCACATTTCGATTGACCAGCTGCAGGTGCATATTTTCGTTCTGGGTGATCGGCAAAAAGTCGTTGGTGCCGTGGAAAGTCAGCAGCGGCGTAGTGATCCGGCCGGCGTTGTAGATTGGCGAGTCGCGCCGGTATTCCGCGTCGGCGGCCCAGGGCGGCACTCCTTCGAGATATGGCATCAGCATAGCGTAGCCCCTGCTCCATTCCACAACGCCATCCAGTATCGCGCACTGCGCATTCGCGGCGGCATACAGGTCGGGGTGGCGGACCAGGCTCTGGAGCGTGAAATAGCCGCCGTATGAGCAGCCGGTGATCCCAACTTTGCCCTTGGAGGTCCAGCGCCGCGCGATCATCTGGCGCACGATCTGGGCCTGCTCGTCGATGTCGAGTTGCCCGAAGTTGGCCCCGTCGTACAGCGCGCTGTAGACGCGCGGGCCGAGCCCATAGCGGCCGGACAGCGGTACGACCAGCACAGCGATGCCGAGATTCGGCAGCAGCGCATACGGGTTCTCGACACTTGCCGCCCAATCGTTGGTCATCGGGACGCTTGGGCCGCCCTCCTGCCAGACGACGATCCGTGCGTCGCGGGGCGGGAACGGCGCGTCGGCCGGCTGAATCAGCACGCCGGCGCGCGTCTGCCCATTGGCCAGCCGGAACGTGACCGGGTCCTGGCGCGTTGTACTGAATTGGCGCAGCTCCTCGTTGGCCCAGGTCAGCCGGCTGAGCGCCGTGCCATCCCAGTTCAGCCGGTAGAGATCGGGCGGATCGGTGAACGAGCTGTACTGGAAGACGATCTGGCGTGAGAGCCGGGTAGCCAGCACATCTCGGTACACGCCGGCGCGGTTGCCCAAGCTGCGAAATTCGCCGCTGATCCGATTGTAGTAGTAGGGGCGGATGTTGGTGCCCACCACTGCAGTGAAGATCACTTCGTCGGGCGTGATGAACTCGCCGCCGGCTGGCCCCGACAGCTCGGGCGCATCAAAGTGTCCGACTTCCTGTAGGTCGAAGTTGTAGAAGCGGAACGCTCCGCTCCGAATGAACTGCAGGGTGTAGATCGGGTAGCGCCGCCCGATTAGGCGGCCCGGCTGGTAGGCCTGCACGAGCAGCGTCTGCCCGTCGGTGCTCCAGGAGACGCCGCGCAGCAGCTGGCCATTGCCGTCGGCCGCGCGCAAGGTCTTGTCGCCGCCGCTGTTCAGGTCGAAGAGCTCGATCGTGTTGTGCTGGAGCAGCGGGTTTTCGGCCGGGGGCAGGTTGCCGGTCACGTCGCGGTAAATCTGCTCCGACAGCAGTGCGCCGTCGAAGGGCTGCCGCGTGTCGCGTGGGCTAGGCTTTTCGTTGTAATCGAACATGCCGAGAAACGAGGCGGCCAGCCGCGCGCTATCCTGGCTCCACGCGAAGCCAAGGCTCATGATGCCGGGCGCGAAGCTGCGCAGCTCGCGCGTGCCACCGTCGGCCATGTTGTATACCAGCAGCCGCATGTTCTTGGTCGCGGCGGCCATCTCGTCGTCGCCGGGCGCCAGGAGTGGCCGCAGACTCAGGAGCCGGCGGCCATACGCCGAGCCTGCGGCGAACGCTTCGGCCCGGCTCTGCAGCGCGGCGGGCAACCCTGCGGCCGCTGCGGTCGCGAGGTGTGGCCAGGTCACTTGTGCCTTCACCACTTCCGGCGCCTGATCCTCGTCGGGCGGTGGGCTCGCCAGCAGCAGCAGCCGGCTGCCGTCGGGCGATAGGCTCACGGGTGTCATCTTCAGCAGGTCATTCGACAGCGCGACCCCGTCGATCGCGCCTGTCAAGCGGTCGATCGTTACGAGCGCGGGATTGACCCTGTTGTGACTGGGATCGACCACCTCGACGCCCACGCCGATGAGCGTCCGGCCATCGCGCCAGCCCCACGGCGTCAGGCCGAGCAGTGAGACGATCGGCACAAAGCGCCCGGAAAAGATCCGCTCGTCCAGCGGCGAGAACGTGCCCTCCTGAATATTCAGAAAGCCTGGACGCTCGCCGATATAGGCCAGGGCGGCCTGGTCGTCGGGGCTGACTGGGCTGATGACGCCGACGGACTGATCCTCAGTCTGCAGCCGCCTGATCTTCTCGACCTCCTCGCCAGGCAGCAGGTTGTTCAGCTCGCCCTTCGAGCTGTCGACGAGGTAGACGTTCCGGCCTTTGTCGACGACGCTCTTATCGGCGGCGGCGCTCGGGTGCGCCTGGCCGACCAGCAGCGCGAGCACGACGACGGCGAGCAACCAGTACTGGCTCCGCATGGGCGTCCCTTTCTCGTTGTGATTGTCTCGAAACGAATGATCGACGGCGAGCAATCGATCTGGGCATCCGATGGTGGACGAGCGGGAGTCTCTTTAAAGAAAACGTAGTAGGAGCGGATATTTGCATAAAGGCGAGCTAGTCTTTTATTCCTCCCTTGCCTGGAAATCCACCGGGTCGTGGCAATGATCTTGCTGCTGTTCGATCGTGATGCCGCGCGCGTCGACTCGCGAGGAGTAGGGTTTCTTCTCGCACGTTAAGAAAGTGGTGTACAATCCAAAACAACAACGCAGGAGAGATACATTAATGTACTCGACACCACTGACGGCTCCGACGACCCACTTCGAGAGCCAGAAGCGCGCGCCCGCCTCTGTATTGTTGCTCTGCTGCCTGGCCGCTGTCCTGCTGGCCGCAAGCCTCTTCTCGGCCTTTGTTCTCCCGCAAGCGCCTGGGCGTATGGCCGAGCCAAGCGCCGTCCTGATCTCACAGTGGCCGCTCTGGTCGTTAAGTGTGTCTCTGTCTCTGCCCGTCCCGCGTCAAAGTTACTCGCTGGCGATCGCGCTGCTCGTGACAAGCGCCATACAGTTCGCCACCTACGCAGGCGCGGTCTATCTAGCCTGGAAGACGCCGTCTGATAGGCATCGCGTGTGTGTCGTAGTCGGCGCGGCGCTGCTGTTCTTCCTAATAGCCGTGTGCGCCTTGCCAAATGTCAACCGTGATATCTACAACTACATCATCTCGGGCCGAGTCGCGGCCGTCTACGGCGCCAATCCATATGCTGTCCCGCCGAATCGGTTTCTGGCCGATCCGATCTATCCCTACGCCAGCGCTCGCTACATGAGCTACCCCGGCGATAATAAGCTGCCTGCCTGGATGCTTTTGAATGTCGTGCTGGCCCGGCTTGGCGGCGATGACCCGGTCGCGAATCTTATGCTCTACCGCGTGGTGTTCCTGCTCTTCAACATAGCCAATCTCGTGCTGATAGCTCGTATTCTGCAAACGGTCTATCCCCGGCGGCTGCTTGCCGGCCTGGTGCTGTATGCCTGGAATCCGATTGTGATCGTGTACGGCCAGAGCAAGGTCGACACGGTCATGGCGTTTTTTCTGCTGCTTGCAGCGCTGGCACTCGTGCGCGAAAAGCGCAAGCTGGCAGTCGTCGTGCTTGGCCTCTCGACGCTGGTTAAGCTGATCACGCTTCCGCTGGTGGCGGTCTCCTTACTATACGAGCTTCGATCGCGAGGTGCAGGCGATCTGGCCAAGAGCGCACTTCTGCTTGGGCTTACCGCGATGGCGTTCTACGCCCCATTCTGGTATGGCCCGCAGCTGCTTACTACGCAACTGACTTCGATCGGAGATGTGGCAGCCGGCGGCCCTGGTCTGGTGCAGCTGATGCTGTATGCCGGCTTCGCGCTTGCGGTGGTGTGGGTTGGGGTGAGCCGTGATGGGCGCGTGGAGAGTGTGCTGGCCGGCTGGGCGCTGGTGCTGGCGCTGTTTGCGTTCTTTATCAGCAGGCTGGGTTTTTCCTGGTATTTAATTACACTGATTGCCGTCGCGAGCCTGGTCGCCGAACGATGGCTGGCATCGGTCGTAATCATCTTCTCATGTGTCTCGTTTTTCCTCAATGCGTGGGATAGCGCGTCGAATGAGACTGTGCAGATGCCTGTACTGTTCTCGGCGTCGAGATCCTATTTCCATTTGTTGTTTGGCTCAATGATCGTGCTTACCCTGCTGGCTCTGGAGGTGGGCCGGAGAGCGCGCCAGCGCAACAGGCCGCAATACGGCGTTGAGCGGCGCTGATTCAGGAGAGAGTCGATGCGACGACGATCTAGCTTCATCGAGCGCACTGCTGTGCTCCTGTTCGGCGGATACCTGATCTTCTTTCTGCTGCGCCACGATCCTGAGCCGCGCGCGGTGCCGGGCATCCTGGCGATCGCGCCGCCGGGCTATTTGCTGCTCGCCGCGCAGCTCAACCCCTTGCAGCAAGTGAACCTGGGCCTTGGCATACCAGCCGCGCGGCTCTACAGCATCGAACTCTCGGTTGTGCTCGTGTTCCTGTTCGTCGTCTATTTCCTGGCACTTCGCTCCGCGCGGCGCCAGCCGCACCAAGGCGGCGGCCTCGGCGTCATTCTCGTTGGCACCGTGCTGTTCAGCCTGCCGCTGATCCTCTGTCCCTATTTACTCTCGCGCGATATCTATTCGTATATCATCTACGGCCGGATCGCAGCATTGTATGGCGGCAATCCGGCGATCGTCGCTCCGATCGCCTATTCGCACGACGCATACTTCCAGTATCTGATCGCGTGGAAAGATGTTCCCTCAGTCTATGGCCCGCTCTGGACGCTGTTCTCGCACGGTCTCACCCTGGCAGTCGAGCGCTGCGGCGGGGCGCTATGGTTGTATCTGTTGGCCTACAAACTTGCGATGCTGATGGTCCATATCGCGAATACGGTTCTGATCTGGCGGATCATGCCGGCCTGGAAGCCGGAGCAACAGCTCTACGCCACGCTGCTGTATGCCTGGAGCCCGCTGGCGCTGATCGAATTCCTCAGTAGCGCACATAACGATGTGCTGATGATCGGTTTGATATTGCTGGCGGTCTTGTGCACGCAGCGCGGGTACTGGCGCACGGCGGCCATGGCGCTCGTCGCCGCAGCGCTCGTCAAGTGGATCGCGATCGTGCTGTTGCCGGTCTGGGCGATATTCTGGCTGCGCCAGGCGCCGGCTTGGCGCGGCCGGCTGCTGCTTGCCAGCCAGATCGCCGTGATCGCGGTTGCCGCCGGGCTGCTGTATCTCCCCTACGGCCAGATGCGAGAGTCCATCAGCGCCCCGCTGGCGAGTCAATCGGCAATGCAGGCTGAGAACTCGATCGGCGCTCTGGCGATCAGAGGCGGGCAGGATGCGCTGCTGTGGCTTGGCGCTCGGTCCGCGCGCGAGCCGGGCTGGCGACCGGCGGCTGAGGCGGCCGTCGCGTGGTCGAGCAAGAGCCTTATTTTTCTAGCCTGGCTGGCCGCGCTCTACGCTGTCTGGCGCCGGCCGACGTTTGAGCGTCTGCTGCAAAGTTGCTGCTGGCTGCTGATGGCGATACTGCTGATCTCACCGCTTTTCCGCGTGTGGTATATCACATGGCCGCTGGCGCTGGCCGCGCTGCTCGACTGGCGGCCGGCCGGGCGGATCATCTCGACTCTGGCGGTCGCCGCGCCGCTCGCGCATCTCCAGTCGGAATCGCCGGCCTGGTTGGATGCGCTAGTCTTTCTGCCGGTAATCGTGCTGGCGGTGTATGAGCTTTGGCAAGCGCGCCGCGCTCGCAGCCGGCTGCGCGTGCAGGCTCCCTCAGCAGAGCAGCCGATAGCGGGTTCGCCATGAGCAGAATAGTATAGCCGCAGGCCGGATAACCATCAAACGTCTGCCGATTCTAAGAGGCCAACATGCATAACGTTCAGAGCCTGGATACTGGCCGTCTTCGAGGGCGCATGGTGCTGTGTGCCTGGTGGCTTGTGGCCGCGGTGATCCCGGCCGCGGCGCCGGTCGCAAGCCAATCGGCGCTCGAGCACAAGAGCTATATGCCGCTGGTTATGGCCGATCTGGCCCCGGCGCAGCCCACTCCGACGCCGCAGCTCACTCCGACGCCAGGGCCATCGCCCACGCCGGGTCCCTCGCCCACCCCACAGCCCTCGCAGGAAGCAACCGTGTTTGGTATGGTGATGAACTCTATCGCGCCCGAGCGCGGATTCGATAACCTGCTGGCGGCGGGGGTGACATGGATTCGCAGTAACAACGCTCTGATGTGGCGCGATGTCGAACCGGTCGAAGGCGCCGCCTACCAGTGGAACACCCCGGCCATGCAGCGAATCGAGCAGGAGATGATCCGCGCCAGCCAATCCGGCCTGAAGTTTATCCTGATCGTGCGCGGCAGCCCACGCTGGGCCACCACGCCATATCAGGCCGACTGTGCGCCGATCAACCCTACTAAGTATGCACGCTTCGCAGCGTTTCTGGCGGCGGCTGTCGCGCGCTACAGCCAGCCGCCCTACAACGTCGTCTACTGGCAGATCGGTAACGAGCCGGATGCCTACATCTTCTCAAAAGATTCCGGGTATGGCTGCTGGGGCGTGAGAAGCGACCCGTACTATGGCGGCCGGGCCTACGGCGATATGTTGAAGGTGGTCTATCCGGCGATCAAAGCGGCCAACCCCGCCGTTCAGGTGCTGCATGGCAGCTTGCTGCTAGACCGGCCATATAATCCACAGACAGGCAGCGGACTATCGGCGCGCTTTCTGGAAGGCGTCTTGCTGGCTGGCGCCGCCGACTCGTTCGATATTCTGCCGTACAACGCATACTACTGGGGCTATGACCTGAATAGCGCGGACTGGAAGACGCCGTATCTGCGGAATTTGCTAGCTACCTACAATGTTCCGCCCAAACCGATGCTGATGACCGAGACCGGGCTGCTGTGTGATCCCGGCTGTCCTAAACTGCAGGCGTATGCGGTTGGCCGCTACTATGCGCGTGCGCTCAGCTACAATTTGTTGGGGACCATGTGGTATATCTATGATAGCGACCAGTTCCACAACACCGCCATGGTCGAGCCGCAAGATCCATCTGTGCCACGGCCGGCATATGTTGCTTATCGGCAGGCTGTGACGCAGCTGAAGGGCGCGAGCTATCTGGGTCCTTTGGAAGGCCAGCCCGCTGGCGTCGAAGGCTATCGCTTCGCGCGACCGGAAGGCACCCTGACGGTGTTCTGGTCGAGCAAGCCGCAACCAATCACTATCTCTGTCGACGCAGGCGCCGTGGTCGCATGTACCGCCTGGGATAGCGCGCCGCTGCCGTGTACGAACGATGCAGGCACGCTGGCGCTGACGGCCGATCTGGGGCCGATGTATGTAATGGCAAAGTAATTCCTGATATCAAATTGAACTCAAATATGAACTAGCACTACAAGGAGACTTTACTTCCGAATGGGGGTTCGGGGGCCAGAGGCCCCCGAAAAACCCTATTCGGTGGGGGTGCGAGGGGCGGCAAAGCCGCCCCTCGCACCCCCACTGAGGATGGAATCTGGAGGGCCAAGCCCTCCAGACCTCCCAACTCTTGTTGTAACACTAGTGCGTAGGCAATGGCGTTACACGCACTACGCACTATGTTATACGCCAGAATGCTGCTCCGCATCATACCCGCAGAACCGCAGCGCCGTTAGCGCCAGCGTGCGCGTGACGGCTTTCAAATCCTCGATCGACACATACTCATCCGGCCGATGCGAGACGCGCACGTCGCCTGGGCCGAACAGCACCGTCGGCGTGTTGCCAACATTGACCAGCAGGCGCATATCGGCGCCGTAGGTCATGCCCTCCAGGCGCGCCGTGTCGCCGGTGGCGCTGCCATAGGCCTCGGCCACGGTCAGCGCGATCGGGTGATCGGCTGGGATGCCGGCCGGCTCGAAGCGGCCGCCCCACCACTCGACGATCGGCGCGTGCTCGCGCAGCCACGGATCGGTCTGCGCGGCGTCGGCGACCGCATCTTCGAGTTGGCGCCGCGCCGCCGGGATGTCCTCGCCGATCGCCAGGCCGTAGCGTCCTTCGCAGGTTAGGCTCTCGGCCACGCTGGAGGCCCAAGTGCCGGCGCTGATCTTGCCGATGCACAGCGCGTAGGGCAGATCGTAGCGCGCGTAAAGCGCATCTTTGGCGAGCGCATTTCGCTCGCGCTCCAGGGCCATCAGCGCGGCATGGATGGGGATGAACTTCTCGATTGCGCTGACGCCCTCGTCGCGGACGCAGCCGTGAGCCGCCAGGCCAGGGATCGTCACGCGGAAGTTCAGCGCGCCAGCCTGGGCCGGCGCCACGCACAGCTCGGTTGGCTCGACGATCACCGCGCCGTCGGCGGCGTAGCCGCGCAGCACCGCCGCCAGGGTGCCAACACCGCCATCCTCCTCGCCGATCACGCTCTCGATCATCAGCCGGCCCTTCAGGTGCACCTCGGCGTGGCGCAATGCCTTGGCGGCGAACAGCGCGCAGCACAGCCCGCCCTTCATATCCACCGCGCCGCGCCCGTAGACGCGCCCGCCGTCAACTGTGCCCTGCCAGGCCGGGTAGCGCCAGTTGGCCTCGTCGCCGGCCGGCACCACGTCGGTGTGGCCGTTGAAGATCAGGCTGCGCCCGCCATCATCTTTGCCCAGCACGCCCACGACGCCCAGCCCGCGCTCGCGCTCGACCTCCCAGCAGAACGCCGGGTGCTGGCGCAGGCTGGCGAAATCCAACTCCCACTGGTCGACCTGCAGGCCGTTCCGGCCCATCCAATCAGCCACATGCTGCTGGACCGCCAGCTCGCCGGCCTGGCCATCAAGGCTCGGGATCGCGACCACCTCGCACAAAAACGCCACCAGCCCGTCCATATCGATCGCGTCCAGTACGCGTTGTTCAGTCTGGTTCATGCTGCACCCCGATCATACGATCCGCGGATTGCGCGGATTCTCGCGGATTAAGGGGAAGATGTGAGGCGATCAAGTGCCTTGATCTCCACGATCACTTGGTCAAACACAAGGAAATCGGCAATGTATGATTTTTTCAGCCACTGACCTTTATAGGCGATCAGCAATTCTTTGTAAATTCGCGTTATCTGCGGATCGTTTCAGGCCCGCAGGATGGGGCGGGTCAGGCAGGTTGGGCCGCCCTCGGCTTTGAGCGAGATCTCGTCGCCCTTGTAGGTCAGCACCTCGCAGCCGGCCGCCTCCAGCCGCGCCTGGGTGATCGGGTTGCCTTTGAGCATCAGGCACTCGCCGGGCGCCAGTGCCAGCACGTTGGTGCCCATCGTCGCGAACTCAGCCTCGGGCACCTCGATCATGCGGATGCCGCGCCGCTCAAGCTCCTGGTAGAACGGTACCGCCAGCAGCGGTGGGTAGACCACCGCCAGATCGTGATCGACCAGGCTGATCAGCGAGAGCAGGTGCAGGCAGGCATCCGGCCCGCTGTAGTACGGGAGGTCGACCGGCACGACCGTGACGCCAAGCGGATCGAGCGCGTCGCGCAGCTGGCGCAGCCCTTCGGCGTTGGTGCGGAAGCCCAGCCCAACTGCCAACGTGTCGTGGTCGACCCAGAGCAGGTCGCCGCCCTCGGCGCGCGCCTGACCTTCCAGCGTGGCGATCACCGGCACGTCGATCTCGGCGAAGCGCTGTGCCATGGCCTGCTCCTCGCCACGGCGCAGATCTTTGCCCATGCTCAACATGATCGCGCCGTGGTCGGTGATCAGCGCCGGGTCGAAGACGAAGATCGCGTCGGCGCGGCCCGGCTGAGGGCTGCTGTGCAGGATCACTTCGGCGCCGGCACGCCGCAGGATATCGGCCAGCGCGTCGTGCTCCTGCCGGGCGATTGCGAGATCGGGCCGCCCGGTGTAGTGCCAGCGCTCGGGGTCGTCCACCGCGAATGCCTCATCTGGCCGCCGTACTATCACGCGGCGCAGCCGGGTGACCATACTCTGGCTACCATATGGTTTGGGCATGGCTCCTCATTGTGGCTTCTGTCATTTAATGCGACTTACGCGATGGGGGTTCGGGGGCGGTTGCGCCGCCCCCGAGATCTCCCCTTTTTGGCCGGTCTCGGCCAAAAAGGGGAGATTTTGGAGGGACACCCAGAGGGTACCCGGTCCCTCCAAACCCCCCTGCAAACGCCGACTGCGTAAGTCGTGTCATCTAATAATCAAGGCAATACCGTTAGCGAGACTACGCTAATTGTAATCGATCCGTCGATCCCGCCCGATGCCGTCGCGTAGTCTGGCATGGCGCGGGTGCCAAGGATGTGCTGCAGAGGCCTCAGATAGGTCCAGTTCGGCGCGAGTGCCCAAAGGTGCTCTACTATAGGCGCGACTGCGGGGCTTGTCAACGCACGGCCTACGCGGTATAGATCAGCCCTGGCGGAAGCTTTTCTTTCAAGCTAGCCCGCCTGCGCCGATCGATTATAAGCCGGACATACTTTGTAAGCATCTTGTTAGCAGACAGAACGGATGGGTCATGGTATAGTTTCGTTGTATAACGTGTTTTTGAAATAGGCGCGTCGAGCGCCATACTGATATATGGACATAACGAATTCCTGGCGTCCTTACGCCGAGCACCCCTTCGGCCACACCGTCGTCGGCGACGTTCGAGTGCTTGACAATATCTATAGCCCCGAGCTGCGCAATCGGCGCAAGCTCTATGTGTATTTGCCGCCATCCTACACAAATGGCGATCGCCGCTACCCGGTGATCTACATGCAGGATGGGCAGAACTTGTTCGACCAGGCGCTCAGCTATGCCGGCGAGTGGCAGGTCGACGAGACCATGGAGGCGCTGAGCCTGGAGGGGATCGAGGCGATTGTGGTGGGCGTGCCGAATGCGGGCGTGCGCCGCATCGACGAGTATAGCCCGTTCAAGGACCAGCGACTGCGCAAGGGTGGCCGCGGCGATTGGTATGTCGCGTTTTTGGCCAACACTGTCAAGCCGCTGATCGATCGCGATTTTCGCACGCTGCCCGAGCGCCAGCACACCGGCGTGCTTGGTTCGTCCATGGGCGGCCTGATCAGCCTGTACGCCTTCTTTTACCGGCCGGAGGTATTCGGGTTCGCTGGCGTGATGAGCCCGTCGCTCTGGTTCGCACAAGAGGCGATCTTCTCATATGTGCTGCATGCCGACGCGCGGCCTGGCCGCATCCACCTGGATCTCGGCACGCACGAGGGTACCGATACGCGCGTCGTCTCAGGCGCGGTTCCTACCTACACCAGCCGCTACCTGGCCGCTGCCCACCGCATGCGCGACCTGCTGGTTCACAAGGGCTATCGGCTGGGCCGCGAGCTGCGCTACCAGGAGGAGGCCGAGGCGACTCATAACGAAGTGGCCTGGGCGCGCCGCCTGCCGGATGCGCTGCGGTTCTTGCTGGCGCAATACCGGCGGCCGATCGAGCCGACAGTTGTCGTGCCTGCATCGCGCGAGCCGTGGTGGGAATTCTAGAGTGCGACCTCCGGACGAATGCCTGCCAGCACCTACCTGCCCTCTCGTACAGTGTCGCAGCACCACCGAGGCCTGATGCTCATCGAGCCGGAAGCGGTTATACTTTGACGATTACTGATCTCTGCACAATTAACTACCACGAGTTACGCGGTGGTGGGGTTTGGGGAGGCTCTGCCTCCCCAAGATCTTCTTTTTTGTGGCTCACTACAGCGGCTCTGCCGCTGTAGTGAGTCACAAAAAGCTGCTTGGAGGGCTTGCAGCCCTCCAAACCTCCCCGCAGTTGAGCATTCGTGCACAGGCGAGAAACGCATTGTAGCGCGTAGAACGCATCGCTTACTGCCTCCTGCCACATGCAAACTGCTTATAGTGTCTGGGGTCACACGATGGATGTTCGTGCCTACCTGCGTAGGATCGGCTACAACGGCACAGTCGCGCCAACAACCGCGACGCTGCGCGAACTGCACCGCGCGCACCTGCTGGCCGTACCGTTCGAGAATCTCGATATCCACCTCGGCCGGCCTATCACGCTCGATCAGGATGCATTATTCGACAAAGTCGTCACGCGCCGGCGCGGCGGCTTCTGCTATGAGCTGAATGGTCTGTTCGCGGCGCTGCTGCGCGCGATCGGCTTCCAGGTAACGCTGCTCTCCGCCGGCGTGGCGCGCGCGGAGGGCGGCTTTGGGCCGGAGTTCGATCACCTCACGCTGCTGGTGACCACCGACCCTTCGACCCTTCGACTGCGCCCTTCGACAAGCTCAGGGGGGACCTCAGGGGAGCCACGGCTCAGGGCAGGCGACCAACCACCGACGACTGAGCGTCAAGCGACCAGGGATGGCACACAATCTGCAATCTACAATCTGCAATCTGCAATCTGGTTGGCCGACGTCGGATTCGGCGACTCGTTTCGGGAGCCGCTGCGCTTTGTGGAGGGTCAGGAGCAGCAGCAGGACGGCCGGGCCTACCGCCTCGATCGCGACGGCGAATATCTGACCTTGATGCAGCGCGATGGCGCCGGCTGGGAGCCGCAATATCGCTTCACGCTTCAGCCGTATGAGCACGCCGAGTACGCCGGCATGTGCCATTACCACCAGACATCGCCGGCGTCGAGCTTCACCCGCAAGCGCGTCTGCACGATCGCCACGCCGGATGGGCGGGTCACGCTGAGCGATCGGCTACTCATTACCACCACGCGCGGCGAACGCACCGAGCGCGCGCTGCTGGACGAACAAGCGTATCGCGCCGCCCTGCGCGAGTATTTTGGGATCGAGGTTTAACATGGAAAACTATATCTGTATCACCTGCGGTACGCAGTACCCGGCCAGCGCATCCGCGCCGGCGCACTGCCCGATCTGCGAGGACGACCGGCAGTATATCAACCAGAACGGCCAGCACTGGACGACTCTGACACAGCTGCGGCGCGACCACACCAACACCTTTGTCGAGGTCAACCCCGGCATTACCGCGATCAAAACCGCGCCCGGCTTCGCGATCGGCCAGCAGGCGCACCTGATCCAGACTCCGGCCGGCAACGTGTTATGGGACTGTATCAGCTTCCTGGACGACGCGACGGTCGCCGAAGTTGGGCGGCGCGGCGGCATCGCGGCGATCGCGATCTCGCACCCGCACTTCTACAGCAGCATGGTCGAGTGGAGCCGCGCGCTTGATGTACCGATCTTCTTGCATGCCGATAACCGCCCTTGGGTGATGCGCCCGGATGAAGCGATTCGGTTCTGGGAGGGTGATGCGAAAGAGTTGCTTCCGGGCCTGACCGTGGTGCGCTGCGGCGGCCACTTCCGTGGCTCCAGCGTGCTGCATTGGGCCGCTGGAGCGGGTGGGCGCGGCGCGCTGTTCACCGCCGACACGATAAATGTAGTGGCCGACCGGCGCTTTGTCAGCTTCATGTACAGCTACCCGAACCAGATCCCGCTCAACGCCAGCGCAGTACGTGGGATCGTCGCCGCGGTCGAGCCATACGCTTTCGATCGGATCTATGGCAGTTGGCCCGGCAGCATCGTCGCCGAGGATGCCAAGGCGGCCGTGCGGCGCTCGGCTGAGCGGCATATCGCGCATATCACCGGCTAATGGTCTCCAGCAGAGGTCGCAGGGGTGGTTTCCGGCTGCGCAGCGGCCGGAAACCACCCCTGCGACTCTTTGTTGTGGCTGCGAGAAAACGATAGTAGCCGTTCTGCTGTGCCGAATTACGAAATTGTATTGTCGCTCCTCTTAATATGAACATAATGTTATCCCGATCAGTATGGTAGTCGGGTATCATGCCAGAGCGAGACAGGATGTTCATAAAACTAGTCTATGGAGTGATGCAATGAGGCGTACGTCCGCCATCATCATAGCTGTATTGGTCGCACTGGGTATCGCCATCAGTGCCCCGGTGGCACAAGCTGGCCCGACCGACGGCTACCGCGATTTTCAGTTCAGCTCATCGTGTGACAGCTCGGGGTCGCCGACAGGCGAAAAGCCCGAGAGCAAGCTATGGTGGAATGACGGCATCTGGTGGGGCAGCCTGTGTGCACCCGACAGCCACTATCATATCTACCGCCTGAGCCTGGCCAGCCAGGCCTGGGTGGATACCGGTACCATGCTCGATGACCGGCCGAACAGCCGGGCCGATACGCTCTGGGATGGCGCCAACAAGAAACTCTACGTCGCCTCGCACCTTTTCACGAGCACTGGCGCGACAACGTCGACGCAGTCGAATTGGGGCCGGCTGTATCGCTACAGCTACAACGCGGGTACCTATACCCCGGACACGGGTTTTCCTGTGACGGTAACCAAAGGTAAATCAGAGACCCTGGTTCTGGCCAAAGCATCTAGCGGCATGCTGTGGGTCACCTATGTCGAGAGCAATAAGGTCATGATCAACCACAGCTCCGGCAGCGATACCAGCTGGGGCACTCCGTACCCGCTTCCTGTCACAGGCGCGTCGAGCCTGACCAGCGACGATATTTCGGCCAATATTGCTTTTGACACGACCACCGCCAGCCCGAAGATCGGCGTGTTGTGGAGCAACCAAGCCACACGGACAGTCTACTTTGCCTCGCATATGGACAGCGACCCGAATGACCAGAATTGGACCGGCTTCCCTATTTATAATACCGAGTCGACCCAATACCCAGCCGC
The DNA here is from genome assembly GCA_035258585.1 of Roseiflexaceae bacterium. Lineage (GTDB taxonomy): Bacteria > Chloroflexota > Chloroflexia > Chloroflexales > Roseiflexaceae > DATFXE01. Next base: position 14,427 of record DATFXE010000098.1, read on the forward strand.
CGCGGATGACCACATCAACATCAAGCTGCAGGGCGACGGCAAGGGTGTCTATGCCGTCACCAAAACGTCGAATTCGAACTCTGCGGCCCCGCTGATCGTGCTGCTGTCATGTAGTGTGAATTGTGCTGCGCCCGGCGGCTGGAAGAACACCGAAGTCTACAAAAGAGGCGATAACCAAACCCGTGCGATCCTGCTGATCGATACCAGCCATAGTGAGCTGAATGTCTTCAGCGCGACTGAGAGCGGCGGCAGCGTTTATCGTAAGAAATCTCCGATCATCAACCCATCCTTCCCGCCCGGGCTTGGCGACCAGTTCGTCTTTATCAAGAAAACAACCAACGATCCGAAGATCAACAACCCGACATCCACCAAGCAGAACGTCGACAGCACTACTGGTCTGGTTGTCCTGGCCAGCGACACCACCTCGAACTATTATTTGCACAACTACGATTCGCTCGCTGGTGGCGCTCCGGCTGGGCCGACAGCCAACTTTAGCGCCGCGCCGACCACGGGCACGGCGCCGCTGACGGTCAGCTTCAGCGATAGCTCGACCGGCAGCCCGACCAGTTGGGACTGGGATTTCGACAATAACGGCACCACCGACTCGACGGCCCAGAATCCGACCTTTACGTACCTAAACGCGGGCGTCTATAGCGTCAAGCTGACCGTCTCGAATGCCAATGGCAGCAACACCTTGCTCAAGACGAACTATATCACCGCCAGCGCGCTGAGTGGCAGCCCGCCAACAGCCAACTTTAACGCGACGCCGACCACGGGCACGGCGCCGCTGACGGTCAGCTTCAGCGACAGCTCGACCGGCAGCCCGACCAGTTGGGCCTGGGATTTCGACAATAACGGCATCATCGACTCGACCGCTCAGAACCCGAGTTTCGTGTATTCCAATCCCGGTTCCTATAGTGTGAAGCTGATCGCCTCGAATGCCAATGGCAGCGGCACAATAACCAAGACTGGCTATATCACAGTCAACGCGACGGGAGGCGCGCCAATCAAAGCGATCACCTTCGAGAACGGCAGCCTGGTCAACGCAGTCAATGGTGTGGACAGCACCACGGGCAGCGTTTCCCTGCTGAGCGGAGGACAGCAGCTCAAAGGTTCGTACTCCGCCGGGATTCCGAACGCGACTTCGTCCTACCTACAGCAGAGCTTCAGCGCGACAGATGATGTGTACGTCTCGTTCTACATACGAGTGAACGCTCTGCCTCCGTCCGGTTCGGCGGTGCGGATCGTCATGCTTTCAAACGCCGGCACGACGGTAGGCAACATTCAGCTGATGAGCGATGGGCGGCTCCAGTTGAGGAACGCTTCCACCATGATCGGGTCATATTCGACCCCGCTGAGTGTCAATACAACCTACCGGGTCCGGCTGCATCAGAAGAAAGGTTTAGGCGGCGATGCCGTTCTAGAGGCCTATCTGGCGGCTGATGGGGCTGGGTTCGGCGCACCCTTCGCGGCGACGAGCACAGGAACCTGGACAACGGCGGCCGATCGGCTGCGCTTTGGGTCGACTGCTGGGGGCGCATTCGACGCGATCTTCGACGACATCCAACTCGATACGGTGGCAACGCCCTAAGTCTATTGGGCCGCAGAGGCGGGTGCCGGCGCGGCTAGTGCAGCACCGAGACCCGTTGCTGATAACCACCAAGACACCAAGTTCTTTTCTTGGTGTCTTGGTGTCTTGGTGGTTCATTTCCGCGCATGATGCCTGAGGTGGCAATAGTAATGATGGACGATAGGCGATGGACAATCATCTATGGTCAGGTCAAAGCAAAGCGAGTGTCGGTTGCCCGATCGCTAATCTTGCTCCTCAAGCGGTTGCCGTCCGGCGATACCGGTGTCGAGCGGATGCCAGAAGCCGATCCGCTCCTCGCCGTAGCGCCAGCACAGATACACCTCGCTGCCATTACGTATAGCTGGGAAGTCGAGCAGGCCGGTGGCCGGGTCCTTCAGCTCGGCGCCATAGGCCTGAATGGCGACGATCGCGCTCTGGGCGCCGATGATCGCGGTGGCAGCGATCGAGAGCGGCGGGCCGCCCAGGTCATCGTGCGGGCGGCGCTCAAGCAGCGCCACTACCTCAGCCTGAACGTCGTTCAGCCGGCGCCACGAATCGATCAGCCGGCGGACATGCGGCCGGAGCAACGGGAGCAGTGCATTCGCCTCTGCGACCGTGAAATAGCGCGGCATCAAAACCCTCATACAGACCGGCCGGCACGCCGATCGCTGGGGCCGAGGCGGTCATGTGCGATACCCTATTATAGATCATTCGCGGAGGGTTGAGACAATATGATGATAGACGATGAGCAGCGCTGCATCTTATCCCAAGAGTGAACAATTACTGATAACCTCCCGTTTGACGGCGGCCGGCATCGGTTATATACTTCTTTGCCCGTCGAGCTAGCGCGTCGTGTTGACGCGACGAACGCAGTCGGCGCTTTCGCGTAAGTCCGAGTGTTGAGTGACTAGCGATCAGGACGGTAGGACATGTCAGGCCTGCATGAGGCGGAAGACCTGTATCACATTCTAGGAGTTACTGCGAATGTATCTCCTGACAAGATCAAGGAACAATTTCGCTTCCTCGTCCAAGCCTTTCATCCAGACAAGCATTCATCGCCGGCGCACAAGGCGCAGGCCGAAGAAATGCTGCGGAAGATCACTGAAGCCTACCGTATCTTGTCCGACCCACTCCAGCGAGCAGCGTATGACAAACGCCGTTCCAGGCCTGCCTCTCTCTACGAAGAGCTGGGAGCATTTCAGCGCGAGCGCACGCCAGCGGCCGAGAGTCCCGCACAGCAGCGCCAGCCTGTCCCTGCCCGGCAGCTCATCGTCGCGAAGAAGTTGACCAAGCGCTTCCAGCAGGGGTATGTCTGCTCGGAGTGTGGCGGCAGTGTCAGGGAAAGCGCGCGATTCTGCCTGCATTGTGGTAAGACATTTATAAACGCCCAGACGCCGGAGGAGTACGAGCCGGCGCCACCCCAAGCGCAAAAGACTTATAGCAAGCTTCGCGGTGTCTGGACCTGCTCGAACTGCCGTAATGTCGTCCAGCCGCAGTCGTCATTTTGCATTCACTGCGGGCAATCGTTCAGCAAACCTCAGCCCTGAGTATGCTCAGATGCCAGATCGTCAATCGCTCGCGCTCATTGGCCTCAGCGGCGTGGGCAAATCCAGCGTCGGCCAGCTGCTGGCGCAGCGCCTGGGCTTGCCGCTGTACGACACCGACGCGCTGATTGTCCAATCCGAAGCCCGCACAATCGCGCAGATATTCGCCGAGGCCGGCGAGGAGCGCTTCCGCGATCTGGAGTCTGCCGCGCTCCAGCGTGCGCTCTCCAATACTCCGTGCGTCGTCTCAACCGGTGGCGGGATCGTGCTGCGGCCCGAGAATCGCGCACTGCTGCGTGAGCATGCCTTTGTCGTCTGGCTCGACGCGCCGACAGCAACTCTTGTCGCGCGGCTGCTGTCCCAAGATGAAGAGCGCCCGCTGGTCGGCGGCGCCGACCCGGCCGGCCGGATGGAGGCGCTCCGCGCTGCTCGCGCTGGCGTGTATGCCGAGGTAGCGCATGTGTCGCTGAACACGGCCGGTCGCCGCGTGGAGGAGATCGCCGCGCAGATTCTGCAACTCTTCACGGCTGCCTCGATCGAGACCGATCGACTGATCGGACAGAACTGGTCGGCTATTCGCCAGGCGGCGCGCACATTTTTGAGCCAGCCCCAACCTGATGCCTTCGAGCAGGCGGTTTCATTGTACGCGCACCCCGCCTGGGAGGTGCGCTCGTTCGCGCTGGCGCTGCTGGGCGGGCTGGC
>DATFXE010000099.1:0-2016 GCA_035258585.1 Roseiflexaceae bacterium
TTTGCCCTCCAAACCTCCCAACCGCGTAACTCCTATACATGTCAAGATGCTTGTAAGTGTGGTTCTGCCTCGGTCGCGGGCGCCGGCTCCGGGAGCGGGAGGCAAACCGTGAAGGTGCTGCCCTGCTGCTCCTGGCTGGTCACTTCGATCGTTCCGCCGTGCAGGGTCATGATCTCCTTGACCACGAACAGGCCGATACCCATACCGCTAATATTCTGCGAATCGACATTGTCGGCGCGGTAGAAACGTGTGAAGAGACGTGGCACCGAGCCTGTTGGGATGCCGATGCCTTGATCGCTGACGACAACGCAGGCGCGCGATCCACGCTGCTCCACCTGCACCGTGACGGCTCCCCCGGCCGGGCTATACTTGACGGCATTGCTGATTAAATTGTGCAGGACCTGCTCCAGACGCAGTTCGTCGCCTTCCACCACCAGCGGCGCGCCGGTGTCGCTGTAGGCGATCGTATGCCGTTCCAACGTCGGCTGCATTTCGGCGACCACCCGCCGCGCCAGGGCGCACAGATCCATGGGCGCGCGATCGATGCTTAGCTGGCCCATCTCGATCCGCGAAATGTCCAGCAGCGCGGCGATCATTTTGTTGAGGCGCATGGCCTGATCGGTGATCACCTGGACTGCGCGCTGATTACGCTCGCTGAAGTTGCCCTCGCGGGCGGCCCGGCGCTGAAGCATCTGGGCGTTACCCAGCAGGGCCGTCAGCGGGGTCTTCAGCTCGTGCGAGGCGATCGAGAGGAACTGGTCGCGCAAGCGCACCGCATCCTGGGCTTTGTGATATAGGCGCGCGTTGTCGATCGCCACCGCCGCGCGGTAGCCCAGATCCTGGGCCAGCGCCAGATCGCTTGGCCCGTAGACTCGACCGGAATCGCTGATCGATAAGGTCAGCGCGCCGAGCACCCGCCCGCGCGCCGTCAGCGGCACGCAGATGCCCGAGCGCAGGCCGAGCTGGCGCAGCAGCGCCAGATGCTCGGGGGTGGAGGCAAGCAGCGTCAAGAAGTCGTCGGCGACCTGGCTGAAGAGTTCCGCCTCACCGGTGTGAATAACCTTTCGGAAGCCGGCCGGTGCATCTTCGGCCATCGGATAGCGGCGCTGTATATCGAACAGCAGCGCTTGCTTGGCCGGGTCGCGATGGGCGGCTGCCAGCCGCTCGACGCTGCCATCATCCGCGACGATGTCGACGATGCAGTAGTCGGCCAGGGTTGGCACGGCCAGCTGTGTGAGGTTCTTGAGCGTGGTAGTGTAATCGAGCGATGAGGCCAGCAGGCGGCTGGCTTCGGCCAGAAAGCGCTGCTCCTCGGCCGCGCGGCGCGACGCCTGCCGGGCCTGCTCGGCCCGCGCCTCGGCACGCCCGACCCGAATCGCGTAGCGCAGCACCCGCCTCAGGCTCCCGGGCGACATCGCGCTTTTGGTCAGGTAGTCGGTGGCGCCGGCTTTCATAAGCGCGACGGCCAACTGCTCGTCGCCCTGGCCCGTCAGCACCACCACCGGGGTGAGGATGCCGCGGTCACGTATCTCGCGCAGCACTGTCAGGCCGTCGTCGCCGGGCAACTGGTAATCGAGAAAGATGCAATCGACCTCCTTGAGCTCGAGCAACGCCAACGCGGTGGCGCTGTCGCCGGCCTCCTCGATTGTCAGGGGCATCCCGGCGCTCTTGAGGGCGCGCTGCACCGCCATTCGATCGAGATCGTCATCGTCGACAACCAGAATTGTCCAGTATTCGTCCATGATCGCTTGTGGGCTCTCCAAAGACTCAGTCCGTTGGGGAAGCCTGAAAGGCCTTCGACGCCTCCAGACATCCCCAGCGTGCAGATCTGTTATGGACAGGAATTACGCAGTCGGCCTTTGCAGGGAGGTTTGGAGGGCTGGAAGCCCTCCAAACCTCCCCACCGCGTAACTCCCGTTATGGAAACTCGTTGATCGTCCAATACTTATTCAAGGTTGCCATGGCCTCCACAAAGGCCGTCATGGTTACTGGCTTGAGAATATAGCCGGCCACATT
>DATFXE010000100.1:0-7709 GCA_035258585.1 Roseiflexaceae bacterium
CGCGCCGACCGCCGCAAGAGCTTTGCGCGAGCTGCACGCAGAGTTTAGTTAAAAGTTCAGAGTTGAGAGTTAAGAGTTAAGCATCGGCGCATTGGTAATTCAAAACTTTTAACTCTTAACTCTTGGGCAAACCTGAAGCTGGCCTAACTGTCGAACGGAGTAGATAGAATGACAACGCTACCTCGCCCAGGCGGCGAGTTCGGGCGCGAGCTGCGCGCCGCGTACGCCTTCGTCGAGCGAAACACCTTCCTGATCAAGCGCTACTGGGCTTGGGAGCTGGTCTGGCTGGCCTACTCGCTTGTGAACGCGCTCTCGATCACGTTCATCGGCAAGGGTTCGGCAAGCGTTACCGGCGTGGCTATGTCGCCCGAGCAGATCAACTACTTTATCCTGTATCTGATGGTCGGCACGCTGGTCTGGCACTACCTGGCCATGGTGTTCGATCTTGTCAGCGAGGCGATCCAGTGGGAGCGCTGGGAGGGAACGATCGAGTACACGTTCATGGCACCGATCTCGCGCCTGACGCACCTGCTTGGGCAGGCGGCGTTCGCGATGCTGTACGGGATTCTGCATACCTCGGTGATCCTGAGCATCCTAGCGATGTTCTTTCAGCTCGATCTGAGCAACGCCAATGTTGCCGGCATGCTGCTGATCGTTATCACCGGCAGCATGAGCTTCGTCGGCCTGGGCATGATCGCGGCGGTGTTGCCGCTGCTCTCGCCCGAGAAAGGCATGCAGATGACCAACATCATCAAGGCGCTCGTGCTGCTGGTCAGCGGCGTCTACTATGAGATCAGCGTCCTGCCGGCCTGGCTGCAGCCGCTGTCGAAGATTTCGCCGGCCTACTATATGTTGGTGGGGATGCGCGAAGCGTTGCTCAAAGGCGCTCCGATCATGGCCACAGCAAACTCCGCCGGACTGCTGCTGCCCTACATCGGGCCGCTGCTGCTCACGGGCCTGGTGACGATCCCCGCCGGCCTGTACGTCTTCACGCGCGCCGAGCGCTACGCCAAGCAGACCGGCAAGCTGAAGCGGAACGGCTAGGCTTGACAAGATGACAAGATGACACGGTGACAGTTTATAGTCGACAATCACCTTGTCACCCCCTCACCTTGTCACCTGGTCAAATTGAGATAGAAGAGGCTTCGCGATGTTGAAAGGCGAGCGAGTAACCCTGCGCGCGGTCGAGCGCGATGATCTGAAGCGGCTGCACGAGCTGGAGCGCAACGTCGAGTTGGTGCTGCTTGGCGATGGGCAGTGGCAGCCGATTCCGTTGGCGGCCTTCGAGAAAGAGTTCGAAAAGGATCTGGAGCGCGGAGAAAAGGCCGACTTCGTGATCGAGGCGGACGGCGTGGTGGTCGGCAGAATTGCCCTCGTGCATAGCAACCGTCGTAGTGGCTCGGCCGAGTTCGGCATCGGCATCTACGATCCCGAGTATGTCGGCAAAGGCTATGGCCGCGAAGCGATCAGTCTGCTGCTGGATTGGGCCTTCCAGATCCAGAACTACCGGCGCATCTGGCTGAAGACCAGCTCCGAGAATGAGCGGGCGATTCGCTGCTACAAAGCGGTCGGCTTTGTTGAGGAAGGCCGGCCGCGCCAGCAACTTTACTCCAACGGCCGCTACGTCGACTCGGTCTTGATGGGCATGCTGCGCTCGGAGTGGGAGGTGCGGCGTGATCGATGACGACCAGGCTGATCTCGACACCTACGATCGCTACGCCGAGCAATATGATCCCGAGTGGACAGCGCGCCCGGCGCGCGCTGGCCGCAAACAGCAGGCCAGGCCGACGCCAAAACGCTCGCGCGGCGAGATCGTGGCCGAGCTGGCCGAGCCGACCGGCCTGGAGGCGGGCTTTACCACCAGTTACCATCCGGCGCGCTACGAAGCCGCATGGCTGCTGGACTCGCTACGGCTGTTCTACGACGAGCAGCTGATCACCGACGTGCTTGCGCAGGTCAAGGGCGGCAAGGAGGCCAGTGTGTATCGCTGTGCGGCGCACCCAACCACCGGCGAAGCGCTGCTGGCCGCCAAGGTATATCGGCCGCGCATGTTTCGCAACCTGCGCAACGACAAGATGTATCGCGATGGCCGGGCGCTCCTGACTTCCGACGGCCGGGCGGTGAAGAAGACCGACCACCGGATCATGCGCGCTGTCGGTAAGAAAACCGCATTCGGCGCGCAGGTTCAGCATACCTCCTGGCTGATGTATGAATACACCACGATCGAGCGCCTGCACCGGGCTGGCGCCGCCGTGCCACGGCCGTATGCAGCCGCTGAAAATGCCATCCTGATGACCTATTACGGCGACGAGCGCCGCGCGGCGCCGACCTTGAACGAGGTGCACCTGGCGAAGGATGAGGCGGCGGTCTTGTTCGAAGAGGTGCTGCGGAATATCGAGCTGCTGCTCCAGCACGGCCTGATTCACGGCGATCTATCGGCCTATAACATCCTGTACTGGCAGGGCAAGGTGGTACTGATCGACTTTCCACAGGTGTCGGACATCAGCGCCAACAGCAAGAGCGACTTCATTCTGCGGCGCGACATCGACCGTGTCTGCGACTACTTTGCCCGCCAGGGCGTGCGTTGCGACTCCACGGCTATCGCGCACGATCTGTGGGATCGCTATGGCGGTCTGGCCCAGGAGCGCGCCGCGCTGCTGGCCGCCGAGCAGGCGAGTGTTTTGTTGGAAGAGGCGTTTGTGACGGAAGAAGTCTAAACAGGGGCTTTCAGAAACGCGCTCCGCTTAAGGAGTGGGGAAGGTGCACCTTACCCACAAACCATCTTTTCTGTGCGTCGTGGGCGGCTCTGCCGCCCACGACGCACAGAAAATTACATCTTTGGAGGGACGCAGTCCCTCCAAACCTCCCGCTTAGCTAAGCCCTAAATTGGAGGGACTGTGTCGCTCCAAACCTCCCGCTTAGCTAAGCCCTAAAAATGAAAACAGATGAAATGGGAAGAAGAGGAGCGAACATCCGGCAGGCCACAACGAAGTGTTTGCGAGGAGCGATAACCATGCTGAAAGGTGAACGAGTCACTCTGCGTGCTGTCGAGCGCGATGATCTCAAGCGGCTGCACGAGCTGCAGCGCAATGTCGACCTGGTGCTGCTTGGCGATGGCGAGTGGCAGCCGCAGCCACTTGCGGCGCGCGAGCAATGGTTCGACAAGCACGTCCTGGATGAAGATAAAGCCTGGTTCGTGATCGAGGTCGACGGCACGCTTATCGGCGATCTCAATCTGCACCATCGCGATCGGCGCTCGCGCGTGTCGGCGTTTGGCATTGCCATCTACGATCCGGCGTATCTGGGCCAGGGCTATGGGCGCGAAGCGATCGGCCTGTTGCTGGATTGGGCCTTCCGCATCCAGAACTATGAGCGAATCTGGCTGGACACCTGGGCCAACAACCAGCGCGCCCTGCGCTGCTACAAATCGCTCGGCTTTGTGGAAGAAGGCCGGCAGCGCCGGCACCTGTTCGTGAACGGCGAATATATCGACGTTGTGTTGATGGGCTTGCTGCGCGACGAGTGGGAGGCTGGACGGAGCCAGGGACAAGGAGACAAGGAGACAAGGAGATGATTCGCTTAGATCTCCTTATCTCCTTGTCTCTTTGTCTTGTTTGACAAGGGAGTAACTTCATTATGGCAATACAATCAATGGATAACCCGGCCTACCGGCGCGATCTCGGCGGCGGGCTGGTGCTGCGCTGGTCGACGGCGGCGGATATGGACGCAATCGGCCAGCTCTACGGCTTCGTCTTCCGCGGCAAGCCGGAAGAGCCGCTCAACGCAAGCATGATGGCGTGGGAGCGCGACCTGATCAGCGGGCGCCACCCGCTGATCGGCTCCGGCGACTTCGCGCTGGTCGAAGATACCGACGGCGGAGCGATCGTCGCGGCCACCTGTCTGCTGCGGCAAACCTGGGAGTACGAGGGCATCGCGTTTCCAGTTGGCCGCCCGGAGATCGTGGCCACGTTGCCGGAATTCCGCAATCGTGGCCTGATTCGTGCGATCTTCGAGCTGATCCACGCGCGCAGCGATGGGGAAGGGCATCTGGCCCAGGGTATCACCGGCATATCCTACTACTATCGCCAGTTCGGCTATGAGTACGCGATCGATCTCGACGCCTATCGCTCGGTGTATCTGGCGGCCATACCAAAGCTCAAAGAGGGTGAAGCCGAGCCGTACGCCCTGCGTGACGCCACGCCGGCCGATCTACCGCGGGTCATGGAGCTGTACGATCGTGGGCGGGCGCACGGACCAGTCTCGACGCGCATCGATGCCGACTACTGGCGCTGGGTGCTGGATGGCCAAAATCCCAACTCCGGCGAAGGCTGGCGCACGCAGCTGATCGTCCGCGCCGGCGAGGATCACCCCGCCCTGGGCTATGTGCTGACCAGCCGCTGGCGCTGGGGCGATTCGATGGGGGTGCGCGGCCTGGCGGTCGATCGGGGTGTGGCGCTGCCGCCGCTGGCGCCAAGCCTGCTGCGCGCGCTCCAGGCGCAGGCGCTGACTCTGCCGGCGCTCAGGCCAACCGAACCGGAAGTGGTCAAGATCTCATTCGTGCTGGCTACCAACCACCCGCTGTACGGCGCGCTTGGCCCGCAGCTGACCGCCGGCCCCGATCGACCCTACGCCTGGTATGTGCGCGTGCCGGATCTGCCGCGCTTGATCCGCAGAATCGCGCCGGCCCTCGAGCGCCGCCTGGCCGCGTCGAGCTCGTCGGGCTACAGCGGCGATCTGACGCTGAACTTTTACCGCTCCGGGCTGCGGCTGGCATTCGAGCAGGGCCGCCTGATGGCCGCCGAGGACTTCCGCGCCGAGGGCTGGCGGCCGCAGCACAATGCCGGATTCCCGCCGCTGGTGTTTTTGCAGCTGCTGTTCGGTCGGCGCAGCCTGGCCGAGCTGCGTCACGCCTTCCCGGATGTCTGGGCCGACGACATCGGGCGCCCATTGTTGGAGGCGCTGTTCCCCGCCCGGCCGTCGTGGGTGCTGCCGCTGGATTGATCACGTAGGCAGTTGTAGTTGATAGGGGTGGGGTGTGGAAGCGGGGCGCAGCCCCGCCCCCACACCCCACCCTTACAGATCGAAAAGAAAGGAAGCATATGAGCGACCCTAGTGGCAAAGTGATCATCACCTGTGCACTCACCGGCGGTATCCATGGCAAGGAGGCCAACCCCAATTTGCCCGAGCAGCCCGACGAGATCGTCGCGCAGGGGATCGCGGCCTGGCGCGCGGGCGCGGCCATCCTGCACGTTCATGCGCGCAACCCCGACGGCAGCAACACCATGGACCCAGCGATCTACGGCGAGCTGCACCAGCGGCTGTGCGCCGAGACGGATGCGATCGTGCAGTTGACCACCGGCGGCAGCCCGACCCTGCCGGTCGAGCAGCGGCTGAACACGGTGCTGCTGGCGCCCGAGATGTGCTCGCTGAACCTTGGGTTGCTGAACTTCTTCATTCGCGGCCAGCAGGTGTTCTTCAGCAACCATCGCTCGGATATCGAGCGCTTCGCGCGCGAGATGCGCGTGCGGGGCGTCAAGCCCGAGCTGGAGGCCTACAATGAGGCGATGATCGAAGAGGCCGAGCACCTGATCGCCGAAGGACTAATCGACCCGCCGTATATCCTGAACTGTGTGCTGCACACCCCCACCCAGGGCGGGCTGCGCGGCACACCGCGCAACCTGATGGGCATGCTCGATCGGCTGCCGCCGCAGACGATCGCCAATGTCAGCTCGATGGGTCGCACGCAGCTGCCGATCACCACTATGGCACTGGCCATGGGCCTGAACGTGCGCGTCGGCATGGAGGACAACGTCTACTACCGCCGCGGCGGGCTGGTCGAGCACAACGCCCGTCTAGTCGAGCGCACTGTGCGGATCGCGCGCGAGCTGGAGCGCGAGCCCGCTTCGCCGGCCGAGGCGCGCGCTACACTGGGTCTGCGCGGGCGTGCATTCGGAGAGCTGCCGCAATAGCGCAGCACTCTGAACGAACATCAGCCGAATGCATCAGGGCAATAGCTAGAACAGACGGAACGAGCCACAGAGGTCACAGCGATCACAGAGCGGAGAGACCACTACTCGGTGTCCTCTGTGCTCTCTGTGGCTCAAGTTGTTCGATCGTTTCCATCGTGGCGATCAGCCCCGTATTATGCGGCTCATCACCGGAATTGCAGGCACGATTGTATGCCCACCTTCGCTTCAGCTCCGACCTTCGTCTCTTCGAAAGGCTTGCTGATCGGCTCGTGCAGATCTTCGAACTTACTTTTCACTTCGATACTTGGATCGGCAGGAGTTTGGGGGTAGCCTTCTTTACTGGTGCGCTTGACCTTCGGGCAAAATGGTCCTACGCACAGCTTGCCCCCGACCGTGACTCTGCCACAATCATCGAGTTCGGCTTTGACCGTAGCTCTGACGGCCCCCATTTTATAACTAGCTTCCGCAAACAGCTTAGTACCCTCGTGATCCAAGCCGGCGAACGGATCGACTGATACGCTGCCACCCTCACCGAGCCCGACCTCGACACAGACTGAGACGCCCTTATTCGTTACCGCGATCGATGCACCGCCGCCCACGACTTCATAGGCAGTGAAGCCGACCTTCACGAAGCCTGCTGGATCGCGCCAGTTGATCGGGTCATTCTCTACGTATGCATAGAGGTTCGTGTCCCCACCCATAAACCCGATCGGATCCTTCGTCGTCCAGCGCCCCGTCGCGGCGTCGTAGTCGCGCGCGCCAAAGCGCACCAGCCCGGTGTCGTGGTCGTACAGGCCGCCCGCGAAGCCGAACGGCTGGAAGCCAGGGTTGGTGTCGGCGATTACGTTGCCGAAGGAGTCGTAATCCATCCGTTGGGCGATCTGTCCGGTCGCCGTGTCGATCACCAGCCGTGGGCTGCCGAGCTGATCGGCGATGATCCGATAGGTTACGCCAGCTTTGACGAAGTAGTCCGGCGTATTGGCGCGGCTGCCGTACACAAAGCGGCTCACCAGCTGATTGGTGCCGTCCAGCTCGGCGATCGGCCGGAGCATATCGTTGTATAAAAAGCCCTGGACATGTGTCCCATTCACCAGCTTGCCGATCCGCCGGCTGGCGCCGTCGACGAGGTAGCTGATTTGCGTCCCGTCTGGCAAGGTGACAGCCCTCAAATTGCCGAGCACGTCGTACTGGTAGGTGGTGGGCTGTCCGCCGCTGGTTCTGCTCTGTAGCTCGCCGTTGGCCGTGTAGGTGTAGCCGGTGCTGCCGTAGCTGAGCAGGCGATCCTGCGCGTCGTAAGTTGCGGCGACCGCGACACCAGGGCCGGTCAGGCGATTGCCGTTGACGTCGTAGGTGTAGTGGCCGACCGCGACCGCATTCTTGACGACATCCGACAGGCGCCCGGCTGGATCGTAGCTAAAGGCGGAGGTGTCGGTGACGCCGCCGAGTGCCTCCACCGCCTGGGTGATGCGCCCGAGGGCATCGCGCGTGTACTGCGCGCTATAGATGGGCGATCCGGCGTAGCTGGCGCTGTAGCTGGTGGGTTCGCCGAAGCTGTTGTAGCCCCATGCATCGGTCGTGCTGCCAAGCGCCGTGCCGGTCAGCAGGCTGTTCTGGGCGTTGTGACTCAGCGTCAGCGCACCGGCCTGTGTAAGCAGGCCGTCTGGATCGTACTGGAATGTGACGGTGTTGCCGCCGTTCACACTGCTGGATGTGACGCGAAAGTCGTTATTGCGGATGTAG
>DATFXE010000101.1:0-7039 GCA_035258585.1 Roseiflexaceae bacterium
CGCTTGGCCGAGAGGCTGGAGAACCACAACACGCCGAAGGACAGCAACTGGCTCAATGTGGTGGGGCTGAAGTTGCGCAGTAAGGTGTGGTAACACGCTCCAGCAGCGTGAGGTGAATCAGCGCCTCTTCGTTCGTCCGCCCGCACATCTCCGGCGTTGGGCGCAAGCTGACACAGACAGCCGGGCGCTCGGGCTTGCCAAACAGCGCGCAGCGGTTGTCGTTGGTCAGCTGGATGCAGCGGACACCGGCGGGCTTCCCGGCGGGCATGCCAGGGATGGGCGATGAGATCGACGGCGCGATGCAGCACGCGCCGCAGCCTACGCGGCATTCCATGCGACTGCCCCACTCGAACAGCGGTTGAGAATCCGCTAATTGCGCGAATACACGCGAAAATTGCTTAGTATTCGCGTAGATTAGTGTTATTGGTGGATCGTTACCGAATACGTTACCGGCGCTCCAAGTGCTGTCACGCGCTGCCGGGGCGCCAACGCCGCCCCGACATACGCGGTGATCAGCGGGTGCGCGCGGCCCCCGAATGCCGATCGCTCAGGCTGAAACAGCGTGGCGACGAAAAAAGGATGTCCCTCAAGCTCGACGATTCTGACCTCGCCGCCGGTGTCACGGCCCACGATTCGCAGCGGGCTGGCGGCCAGCAGCGGCTCATAGTGCGGGTTCAGCCCAAAGCGACAGTGGTAGGCTTCGACAACTTCGCTCTGGCCGTACAGCGTCGCTACACGCGAGCCGGCGTGCAGCACAATTGTCCCGGTCGCTTCAAGCAGCGCGCATTCGAGCGCAACCATCAGCGGCATGGCAGCATCCGGGTTAGACTCGGCGTGATCGGCGTCGTGCAGTCCCAGCACGTCGCGCGCATACTCGATCAGCGCATGCTGAAAGCCGCCGCAAGTGCCAAGAAACGGCCGGCCTTGCTCGCGCGCGAACTGGATGCCGCGCAGCGCGCCTTCCATACTGACGTATGGGCTAGCCGGCACACACCACAGTCCGTCAAAGGCCGCCAGTCGCGCGGAAAGATCGCCCTCCAGCTGCTCAGTGGGCAGCCATTCCGGCCGCACCACGCAGCCAAGCGCGCCTCCCGCCAGATCGAGCGCCCTGGGGATCGCAACATGCGCCGGCACGGATGGATTGTAATCGCCGATCAGGCCTATCGAGAGCGTCTGCATAAGGCTTCCCTTCAGTTATCAGTTGTTACTGACACGACTTACGCGGTGGGGGTTCGGGGGCGGCCGGGTGCCCACACCCAGAGGGTACCCAGCATCGCCCTCGCACCCCCCACCAAAAGATGCCCGTTCAATGCACGGATCAGTAGTTTTCGTCTGTTCATCATAACTCATAACTACTGACTCTTTCCTACCACCTCGCCGATCGCCCGCTCGACATTAAGCTTCGGCCCTGGCACGCCCAGCCAGGCCAGAAACTCGACGTTGCCGGCCGACCCGGTGATCGGCGAGCGCACCAGGCCATGCGGCGCCAGCCCACCCGCGGCCGCCGACGACAGCACATTGCGCAGCACGGCCGCATGGACCGCCGGGTCGCGTACCACGCCGCCCTTACCCACCTGTGCGGCGCCGGCCTCGAACTGCGGCTTAACGAGCGCGACGATCCAGGCATCGGGTGTAATCAGCCCTCGCACGGCGGGCAGCACCAGCTTGAGCGAGATGAAGGAGACGTCGATCGTGGCGCAATCCGCCAGAGTTGAGGCTTGAGGCTTAAGACTTGAGGCTTGCGAGGCTTCACTAGCCTCAAGTCTCACGTCTCTAGTCTCAAGCGCGGGTAGGGCTTCCAGATAGCGAATATTGGTCCGCTCAACGACGATCACTCGCGGGTCCTGGCGCAGGCGCCAGTCGATCAGCCCGTAGCCGACGTCGACCGCGAAGACGCGCGCCGCGCCGCGCTGCAGCAGCACATGCGTAAAGCCGCCGGTCGAGGCGCCCACATCCAGCGCGATCAGCCCGGAGGGATCGAGGCCGAAGCTATCCAGCGCATGCGCCAGCTTATAGCCGCCGCGGCTGGCATAGGGCAGAGACTCGGTCAACTCGACCGCGGCGTCCTCGGCGATCTGCTCACCCGCTTTGGTATGCGGCGCGCCATCTACCCGCACTGAGCCGGCCAGGATCAGCGCCTGAGCCTTGCTGCGCGTCTCCGCCAGCCCGCGCTGCACCAGCAGCTGGTCGAGTCGAACCTTATTCTTGGCCATACGGCGTTAGCACGTTAGCACGTTGAAACGTTTTAGCGTTCCAACGTTCCAACGCGGCGATGCCAGACGCTCAACCTTCTAACTTATGAATCTCAGCCTCCAGTTCGGCGATGTAGGAGACAAGCCAGGCCGGCGCGGCGGAGCCGGCTACGTCGCGACGTGCCCGCAGGCGGCCCAACTCAGCCCGACGTTGCCGCAGATCGACCGAGCTGTCACGCGCGGGTTCGGGTGCGGGCGGGGCAGCCGGCAGCGTATCGAGGTAGGTTGCGACGATCTGCGAGACCAGGTCGGCCAGATCGACTCCTTGCTCCTGGATGGCTTGCTCGATCTGCTGGCGCGCCGAGGGCGTCAGAAACAGGCGAACGGGCACCGTCGCCGCGCCACTTGGCCGTGCGGACACCACGCGCGGCAGCGCAGCGCAATGGTCGGCCACAACCATCGAAACCAGGTCGGCCAAATCGATCCGCTGGTCTAGCACCAATCGCTCGAGCCGCGCGCGCTGCTCAGAGCTCAGCAGCAGGCGCGTAGAGATGGTAAAGGCTCCCTGTCGCTCGGTCATGGCACCCCCCTTATGTTGCGTTAGAACGTTAGAGCGTTTAAAGGTTCGAAAGTTACAACCTTCTAACATGCCAACGTTCCAACTTTCAAACGCCTTAGGACACCACTCGCGCCTCGCGCAGCGCCCCGATCGCCGCCTCGGCATAGCCCAGCTCACGCAGCACTTCGTCGGTGTGCTGGCCCAGCAGCGGCGGCGGCAGCCGCACGGCCGGCGGCGTCTCCGAGAAACGATACGGTGGGCCAACCACCTTGATCGACCCGGCGGTCGGATGGTCGAGCGACTCGACCAATCCCAGCGCTGCTACCTGTGGGTCGGTAAAGACGCTGTGCAGATCGCGTACCGCGCCACACGGCACGCTGGCCTCATCCATCAGCGCCTGGATCTCGTCGATCGTTCGCGCAGTGAATTGCGGCTCAAGCAGCGCGTTCAGCTCGTCGCGGTGTGCCAGCCGATCGCGGTTGGTGGCGAAGCGCGTATCGGCGCGCAAGTGCTCCAGATTCAGTGCCGCGCAGAAGCGCCGCCAGAGATCTTCTGTGCCCACGGCCAGGTTAAAGTAGGCGTCGGACGCGCGATAAACACCGTAGGGCACGATCGTCGGGTGATGGTTGCCGCTGCTGGTCGGCGCCTCACCGGTGGCGAAGTAGCGTCCGGCCTGGTAGGTCATGATCGCCAGTTGACCATCGAGCAGCGAAGTGTCGATCATCTGCCCTACCCCTGTGCGCTCGCGATGATATAGCGCCACCTGCACGGCATAGGCGGCGAACATGCCGGCCATGATATCGGCGATCGCGATGCCGATGCGCATCGGCGGCCCACCGACCTCGCCGGTGATGCTCATGACGCCGCCCAAGCCCTGGAGTATTTGGTCGTAGGCGCCGCGCTCGCGCTCGGGGCCGCGCTGGCCGAAGCCGGAGATCGAGCAGTAGATTAGGTCCGGCCGCTGCGCGCGACACGCCTCGTAGCTAAAACCCAGTCGATCGAGCGTGCCCGGCACAAAGTTCTCCAGCAACACGTCGCTGCGCGCGACCAGCCGGCGCAACACCTCGCTGCCACGCACGTCGCGCAGATTCAGCGCCAGGCTGCGCTTGTTACGGTTGACGCTCAAAAAGTAGCTGCTCTCGCCACCCTGGAACGGCGGCCCCCAGCCTCGCGCATTGTCGCCCACGCCCGGCTGCTCGACCTTCAGCACATCGGCGCCCATGTCGCCCAGCATCTGCGAGCAGAATGGGCCAGCTAGCGCACGGGTCAAGTCCAGCACCCGCAGTCCATCAAGCGGCAGAGTCATGACGATCGTCTCCTTGAGCAGCTATTCTATGATCGCATTATACCATCCGCGGCAAGCTCGCCTCGCCAGCACAGAGCTTAGATAAGGTTCGTGGCAACTTGACCGTTGGTTGGCGTGTGCGGGCGGGGCTGCGCTCCGCCCGCACACCCCCACCCGCTTCACACCGACTGTAAAGCCCAATCCACCTTTCTGAAAGCTTGTCTTAGCGAGTGAGGAGGGTGTACTCACGCCACGTCAAGCCCAGCATCCCAATATCAAAGAGCGTGAGGAGCAACAGACCGCCGCCAATTTCCAGCACGCCGTCGAAGGCCTTGAGCCATATGCCCACGGCGAAGAGCTGATCGAGCATTCGTGAGCGCGGCACATGTCTGACCATGCGCGTGACCAAAGCAAGAAACGCGCCTCTGGATCACGCAAGGACCACCAGGCGCGGGGCGCATGGGGTGGAGCCGCTCGACGTATCGCGAAGCTTGTCACCGCGGTAAATCTCATGTACGGTCTGCACGGGCAGAGCTACGGGTGGGATGAAAGGATCGCTCTTCATGGCACAGTTTGTATTGTCGGCCGATAGCACCCTAGCTGGCGCCGTTCCGTGGGGATGGCGAGACATCGCTCGCACCATCCTGCTCTCCGTCGTGAGCCTCATGGTCCTGCTGGTCTTCCTGATCGTTACGATTGCCGTCCGCCAGCTCATGGGCACGTCGGATGACCTGATTGTGCTGAGCGGTAGCATCGAAATCGGCTTTTACGCGATCATTTTGCTCGCAATCTATTGGACAACCGTGCGGCGCTACCGCAGCCCGTGGGCCGCGCTGGGTGTACGACCGGTTCCTTGGGGATGGCTGGCGCTTGCTCCACTGCTGGTCGCCGGGATACTGACGGTCGGCGGCGCGCTCGCCGTGGCGATCAGCGAGCTCCAGGGGCAGCAGTTCGTCAATCCACAGGTCCACGACATCACGCAGGGCCAGCAGCTCACGCCGACCCACCTGATCATGCTGTTACTTGGCACCGCAGTGATGGCGCCGATTGTGGAAGAGTTGTTCTTTCGCGGGATGCTCTACCCGCTACTGCGGCGGCGGCTACCTGTCTGGCTTGCGGTCGTCGCCAACGCGGTGATCTTCGCGGCGCTACACTTCATCCCGATCCTCCTGCCGATACTGTTTGTGATGGGCCTGCTGCTCAGCTTCGTCCGCGCACGCACGAACTCGGTCGTCCCCTGTATCCTCATCCACGCCATCAACAACACCATATTCGTGCTTGGGATCTACGCGACATTCGGCCGGTAGGGTACGCAGGCGCGGCAGTGCCAGCCGTAGGCCAGACCTCTCCAGAGCGATCGGCCAAGCCAGTTGTAGGAACAACCGCGTACCGCCGGGCCTGCCTGATGGCGCTATACTATGCTCAAGTAGTCTAGTGTCAGCATGCTCCAAGGAGGTGGTCGGGATGACGTTGCAATTGGTATTGGCCTGTCTTGTGGCCGCATTGCTCGCAGTTGGCGCGAATGTGCTATGCGTGCGCGCGGGCCTGCCGGGCTGGCTGTGCCGGATCGTCGAGCTCGCCGTGCTGCTGTTGGCGTTCGTGTGGTTGCAGCAGGTGCTGCGCGTCTAATACGCTGGTCGGGATATGTGGCAGGCGCCGCGCGACGACAGGCCCCTGGAGGCGATCCCGGGGCCTCGTTGCGTCCTTCGCTTAGTGGGCCGACAGCGAGGCGTTGCGAAGTGCGCTGCAACGGCGCTGATCAACCTTAAAGCATCGGTCAATATATAACCGCAGAGGACGCAAAGGACGCGAAGATATATGAAATTGCCGCAGCGGTTCATCATCACAGCATTTACCAAAACTTCACACAATTATTGAATCGACTTGATACAGTTGCCGTATCGTAGTACCATACCAGCACAGCATCTCCAGCCCGATAGCGTAGAGTAGACATAGCGAGCCAGCATCGCTCGTGACAGCCCTCGTGGCGCTTCATTTGTCGGCTCAATCGGGCTGTTCATGGCTGTAGGACGCATGCAACACGCAATCGCGCTTGCCCACGCTGGTGCTCGCCGTTCGAGGACGAAACTAGAAAGGGATGCGATGATGCAACCGATCAATCCGATCGTGCGCCGCTGGCGCCAGGATGCGACCGATAATCCCGACCAATTCTGGAGCCGCGCAGCCAAGCAGCTGCCCTGGTTCCGCAATTGGGACAGCGCGTTCGAGTGGGAGCGCCCGACCTTCCGCTGGTTTGTGGGCGGGCAGACCAACTTGGCCTATAACGCGCTGGATCACCACGTCGCGCGTGGGTGGGGCGGCCACACGGCGCTGATCTACTTCAACGAGCGCGGCGAGCGACGGCTGTACACTTACGCTATGCTGCGCCGCGAGGTCGAACGCGTGGCCGCCGCACTGCGTGGGCTGGGCATCGGAAAGGGCGACCGTTTGACCATCTACATGCCCACCTGCCCGGAGGCGATCGTGCTGATGCTGGCGACCGTGCGCATCGGCGCGATCCACTCGGTGGTTTTCGCCGGCTTCGGCAGCGGCGCCCTGGCCGACCGCGTCAAGGCCAGCGGCTCGCGGCTGGTTTTTACCGCCGACATCACCTACCGCAAAGGCAGAGACGTGCCGCTCAAGGGCCTAGTCGACTCTGCCATGGACATGGGCTGCGACGCCGTCGAGCAAGTGATTGTTCTCCGACGCGGCGCGGGCGATGTCGCGATGTGGGACAGCCGTGACATCACCTGGGATGACTTCCTTCGCCGCGGCGAAGGGCAGGATGGCGGCTACGTCGCGGTCGAATCGAACGAGCCGGCCTTCATCCTGGCGACCTCGGGCACCACCGCCAAGCCCAAGCTGGCGATCCACAAGCACGGCGGCTACCAGGTCCATATTCACAGTATGGGCAGCTGGGTCTTCGGCATGCGCGAGACCGATGTCTGGTGGTCTACCTCCGATATCGGCTGGATCGTCGGACACTCCTATATCGTATATGCG
>DATFXE010000102.1:0-5425 GCA_035258585.1 Roseiflexaceae bacterium
TGTGGCTGCGAGGGCGTGGGAATGCGCCGCAGCGCATTCCCACGCCCTCGCAGCCACCGTGCTAAATACGGGATGGCTCATGGCAGAAAATAGGAAAGTACCATGCTGTCGTGCATCCCGAGCGTGCCTGCCCTGAGCTTGCCGAAGGATCGAGGGCCAGGCAAAACCAGACTGAAGCGCGTCACCACGTAAATCGTGTTAATCATTGCATAGCTAGAAGCGAATATAGTGACACTCGTGATACAATAGTTTCACGTATTCGACCAGTAATCGTGTACCTGCGATCAGGCCTCACAGGAGGAGTTCGATGCAACCGCGCGCGCACTATGTACATCAGCTTGAAGCGCTCCACACCGAGTTACGAGCACTTGGACAGATGGTGATCGTCTCGATCACCCGGGCGATCGACGCGCTGCGCCGGCAGGATGCCGAGGCCGCGCGGCGGATCAGAGCCGACGACGAACGCATCGACCAGGCCCAGGCGGCGCTGGAGGAGCACGCGCTGACGGTGATGGCCACCCAGCAGCCCACGGCCGGCGACCTGCGCGAGCTTGTCGCGGCGATCGAGATCGCCAGCGAACTCGAGCGAATCGGCGACTACGCCAAGGGTATCGCCAAGATTACCATCCGCACCGCCGATCAGCCGTTGGTCAAGCCGCTGGTCGATATCCCACAGATGGCCGAGCAAGCGATCAATATGCTTGGCGCCGCGCTGGATGCCTATATCACCCGCGACGCCGAGGCAGCTCGAGGCCTGGCCAAATTGGACGACCAGGTCGATCAGCTCAGCGACCACATACGCGCCGAACTGCTCGAACTTATACGGAACGACCCGACAACCGCCGAGCGTGCGGTCGATCTGATGTTCGTGGCGCATCACCTGGAGCGCATCGCCGACCGCACCACCAACATCGCCGAGCGGGTGATCTTCATGGTCAAGGGCGATATTGTGGAGCTCAACCCCTAATGGCTTGCGACAAAGTTTCTGCTAGGTGGGGGTGCAGGGGGCGACGCCCAGTACCCTCTGGGTGTGGGCACCCGGCCGCCCCCTGCACCCTCCCCAGCGAAATCAGTGTGGTTGACCACTAGCGCATTGCTTGGAGAAATGTCCATGCTCGAACAGCTCCGCCTCATGTGCGTGCTGGCCCACCCCGACGACGAGTCGCTCGGCACGGGCGGCGCGCTGGCCAAGTACGCCGCCGAGGGCGTCGAAACGTATCTGGTCACGGCGACGCGCGGCGAGCGCGGCTGGCAGGGCGCGGCCGAACACAACCCTGGGCTGACCGCATTGGGCGCGATCCGCGAGGCCGAGCTGCGCGCCGCCGCGCAGGTCCTCGGCCTGCACGAGGTCAATTTTCTCGGTTATATCGACGGCGATCTCGACCAGGCCGACCCAGTCGAGGCGATCGCCAAGATCGTGTCGCATCTGCGCCGTGTCAGGCCGCATGTCGTGCTGACGTTCGGGCCAGCCGGCGGCTATGGCCACCCCGACCATATCGCCATCTCGCAACTCACCACCGCCGCCTGCGTCGCCGCGGCCGATCCTAGCTACGCCAGCGATCTTCCCCAACATGCCGTCGCCAAGCTCTACTATATGGCTATCTCGCGCGCCCTAGCCGATGCCTACGTGGCGGTCTTCGGCGACATCGTCATGCATGTCGACGGCGTAGCGCGCGGCGGGGTGATCGACGAGGACTGGGCGATCACCACCTGGCTCGATACCGGCGCCCACCAGGATACCGTGTGGAAGGCGGTCTTCTGCCACACCTCCCAGCTGCCGGCCTACTCGCGGCTGGAGTAGGTGCCCGAACAGTACCAGAGTGCGATCTGGCACCGACAACATTACTATCGCGCGTTCAGCCTGGTGAACGGCGGGCGCGCGATCGAGCACGATCTGTTCGAAGGGCTGCGCTGAATAAGGAGTGTCTATGACAACCGAACCTATCTCTCGGCGCATCGGGAGTGTGGCGGCGACTCTGGGGCCAACGCTGCGATTTTTCAGCACGTCGACGTGGGCGCGCCGCCAGGGCGATCCAGGTATCGCCGATTTCGCCTTCGGCAACCCGCACGAGATGCCACTGCCGGCCTTCGCGGATGCGCTTGCGCGCTGGAGCGTGCCACAGAGCAAGGACTGGTTCGCCTACACGATGAGCGAGCCAGCCTCTCAGGCACTTGTCGCGCGGACGCTGCGCGAACGCTACGAAATCCCCTTCGAGGACAACGATATCTTCATGACCAACGGGGCCTTCGCAGCGATCGCCGCGGCCCTGGCTGCAATCATCGATCCAGGCGATCAGGTGATCTTCATCAGTCCACCCTGGTTCTTCTACGAAGCGTTGATTGTGGCTGCTGGCGCTCAAGCCGTGCGCGTGGGCGCTGATCCGCTCACTTTCGATCTCGATCTGCACGCAATTGCTGCCGCGATCACCGACCGAACGCGCGCGATCATCGTCAACTCACCAAACAACCCGACCGGTAGGATCTACCCGCCGGAGACGCTCAAGCAGCTCGCCACCGTCCTATCCACAGGTTCGGAGCGGAACAACCGCACGATCTACCTGCTCTCGGATGAAGCGTACAGCCGGATCATCTTCGATGGCCGACGTTACGATAGCCCGACCGCGTTCTACCCCTACGCGCTGCTGCTCTACACCTACGGCAAGACGCTGCTGACGCCCGGCCAGCGCATGGGCTATATCGCCCTGCCGCCGTCGATGCCCGACCGCGAGCAGCTGCGCCAGGCGCTCTTTCTAGCCCAAGTAATCACCGGCTACGCGTTTCCGAACGCACTGCTCCAGCACGCGCTGCCCGACCTGGAGAGCCTCTCGATCGACATCGCGCACTTGCAGCGCAAGCGCGATCACCTGACAGCAGCATTGGGCAACATGGGCTATAAGGTCAATCTGCCGGAAGGCACGTTTTACCTGCTGGCGCATTCGCCCATGGCAGACGATCAGGCCTTCGCCGAGATTTTGGCCGAGCAGAATGTCTTCGTGCTGCCTGGCACAGTCGTAGAACTGCCGGGCTATTTTCGGATCTCATTGACGGCCAACGACGAGATGATCGAGCGCGCTCTGCCGGGTTTCCAGGCGGCCCTTGAACGCGCAAACGCCGTCGCCCCCACGTCGGCGTAGAAGCTGATCCACAAAGAGACACGAACAAGTGCCTCGTGTCGCTTCCTGGTCTTCGTGGATGCACTCAGCGAGGAATCAAAATGAACGCGAGCGATATTCTGAAATATGGCCACCTGACCGTGCTTCGGGCGATCGACGGCCTCCCCGAGGCCGACTGGGAGACCGGCGGCGTCTGCGGCGTGTGGTCGGTCAAAGACATCATCGCGCACCTGGCGTCGTATGAGCATGTGCTGGAAGAGATACTCTCGTCATTTCAGAACGATTCTGCCATGCCCAGCTCATCCATAGGCGGCAGCGCAACCCCGACACTCAACGCGTTTGTCGAACCAGGCGGCCACTTCAACGACGATCAGGTCGCCCTGCGCAGAAACAACAGTTCGGCGGAGGTGCTGGCAGAATATGCCAGCGCCCACGAGCAGGTGATGGCGCTTGCGGCGCATATTCCGCCCGAAACGCTGCGCCTGCCGGGCACGCTGCCTTGGTATGGCATGGAGTACGCGCTAGACGATTTCATCGTCTACTCGTTCTACGGCCACAAGCGCGAGCACTGCGCCCAGATCGCGGTGTTTCGCGACCGGCTGGCAGCATAAAAGAACCTGGAACGAACATTCATCGACAGCATCGGCATCGTCGATGTAGGGGCAAAGGAATAGTCCTCGTCCTGGGATTCCTCTCAGTACGAGGGCCACTCCTTATGCCCCTACGATCTGCATCGTTCACCTAACGACCGGCCGCGCTCCCACGAGGCGCGCCAGGCAAGCGCTACGATACTGCCGCCTCTCGCGCCACGCGGCGCTGCGGCGACTCCTCCGACAGCTGCATCAGCTCGATCGCATTGCCATCCGGGTCGCTGATCCACGCCTGCCAGTTATGATCCAAGCCCAGCTTCGGCTCGCGATCGATCGCGACGCCGGCCGCGCGCAGCTGCTCGACCGTCGCGTGCAGGTCGTCGGCGACCAGGCACAGGTGCATGAAGCTGCCGGTGCGCTGCGGGTCGGGCGGCGGGCCACCGGGAAAGACCTCGATGAAGCGATCGCCCGCAACATGCAGGTAGACGAGCATGAGCGAGCCATCGGCGTGGTGCAGCCGGAACGACTCACGAATGCCCAGCTGCGCATAGAACGCCAGCGTGCGCTCCAGATCGTGGGCTTTGAACGCAGTGTGGCCGAGATCGGTGATCATGACCTTGCTCCTTAATGACTCTACGGCGGATTGTGCTGCTATTGTAGCTCATTTCAAATTGACAGGTCCTACGCGAGGTCCCCTGTGACGGTGTTCGCAGCGGTATTTTTCCGCCTTTTGTCATGAGTCATCCCTATTTAACACGGTGGCTGCGAGGGCGTGGGAATGCGCTGCGGCGCATTCCCACGCCCTCGCAGCCACAAAATAAAACGTCGCACGTGCTCCTTCGGCGCCGCTGTGCGGCGCCGAAGGAGCACGTGCGACCAGCAGATAGGAATACTGCACCCGCAACGATATGAGACATGCTGCATTACAATGCCCAAAGATCCGTTTGTAAAATTCGGAATGACTCATGACAGAGCGAACGCAGGCAAAACCACGCTGAAGCGGTCACGACGTCAGATCTGAAGATGCGTGAACCGAATCGAGCCGACAGGCCACGCAAAAACACGAACCGAGAGCCTAGCACCCTGCCGGTTCTCGGTTCGCCCAGAGGGCACCCGGTTCTTGGTTCTCGCCCGCGTCAGGCGGAGGCGGTTATCTGGAGCGGAGTGGCCGGGCGAGTCTCGCGCAGCCGCGCGATCGAGTCGCTCGCGGCCTCGTGGACGGTGATTTCGCCATCCTGCATAGCCTGAGTGAGGGCGGCGATCACGTCGGCGGTGGCAGCAGATGACCCGAGCCGCCCGAGCGCGCGCGCCGCGGCCTCACGGACATACGGGTCGGGGTCGCCCAGCAGGCGCATCAGCTGCTTGACCAGGATCGGGGCGCCGGCCATCTCGCCCATCTCGCCCAGCACCAGCGCGGCCGACGAGCGCACGAAGCTATCTTCGTTGAACAGGCAGGCTGAGAGGTGATCGAGCAGCTGCGGCGTGGTGATGCGGTCGCGCAGCATCCCGATCGCGCGGGCAGCGGCGATGCGCGTCTCGGCGTCGTTGTCGTGCAGGGCCACCTTCACCAGCGTCTTCTGCAGCAGCAGGCCCGGCTGCTCGGCGATCATACCCAGCATACGAGCGGCGGATGCGCGCACATGCGCCGCGCTATCGGTCAGCCCATCGTGGATCAGCACCAGATCGGCGGGGGAGTAACGTCCATTGCGGCTGCGCAGCGCC
>DATFXE010000103.1:0-7055 GCA_035258585.1 Roseiflexaceae bacterium
ATCAAGAAAGGGGCAGGCCGTGCGCAACCACGAGATCGAAATGCTACAGGCGAGCTGGATGACCGATTCGCGCTGGCGGGGGATCGAGCGGGCATATGAGGCGGAGGATGTGATCCGGCTGCGCGGCTCATTGCGGATCGAGCATACGCTGGCGCGCCATGGCGCCGAGCGGTTGTGGGGCCTGCTCCACCAGGAGGATTACGTTCACGCGCTCGGCGCGCTGACCGGCAACCAGGCGGTTCAGCAGGTCAAGGCCGGCCTGAAAGCGATCTACCTCAGCGGCTGGCAGGTCGCCGCTGATGCCAACCTGGCCGGGCAGATGTACCCCGATCAAAGCCTGTACCCGGCCAACAGCGTGCCGAACGTCGTCAAGCGCATCAACCAGGCGCTCCAGCGCGCCGACCAGATCCAACACAGCGAAGGTAAGGGCGACACGCATTGGTTCGCGCCAATCGTCGCCGACGGCGAGGCCGGCTTCGGCGGCCCGCTGAATGTTTTCGAGCTGACAAAAGCGATGATCGAGGCCGGCGCGGCGGGCGTGCATTTCGAGGATCAGCTGGCGTCGGAGAAGAAGTGCGGCCATATGGGCGGCAAGGTGCTGATCGCGACTCAGCAGGCGATCAAGAACCTGGTGGCCGCGCGGCTGGCTGCCGATGTGATGGATGTGCCGACACTGATCATCGCGCGCACCGACGCGAATGCCGCCAACCTGCTGACCAGCGATATCGACGAGCGCGACCGGCCGTTCCTGACCGGCGAGCGCACCGCCGAAGGTTTTTTCCGCGTCCGTGCCGGGCTGAATCAGGCGATCGCCCGCGGGTTGGCCTACGCGCCATATGCCGACCTGATCTGGTGTGAAACCGCGGAGCCAAATCTGCAAGAGGCGCGCCGCTTCGCCGATGCGATCCACGCGCGCTTCCCGGGCAAGCTGCTGGCCTACAACTGCTCGCCATCGTTCAACTGGCAGAGGAAGCTCGACCAGCCGACGATCGCCAGCTTCCAACGCCAGATCGGCGCGATGGGCTACAAGTTCCAGTTCGTTACGCTGGCCGGCTTCCATGCGCTCAACCACAGTATGTTCGAACTAGCGCGCGGCTACCGCGACCATGGCATGGCCGCTTACTCCGAGCTACAGCAGGCCGAATTCGCCAGCGAGCCGTATGGCTACACGGCCACCCGTCACCAGCGTGAGGTCGGCACCGGCTATTTCGACGAGGTCGCCCAGGTGATCGCCGGTGGCCTGGCCTCGACGGTGGCACTGGCCGGATCGACTGAGGAGGAGCAATTCGCCTAACCCTCGCTGCTTTACAATTGGGCCAGCCTTCTTTGGAGCTGTAGAACACGGGCGCTTGTTTGTCAAGCGCCCGTGTTCTCGATCATAGGTCAGCTCAAAGCGATGTTCGAGGCAGAAATCTATTAACTACCCACGTTCGTTCAAAAAACTTGACAATTTTTCAATCGCCGTTACCTTCGGAGTAAAGAAACGGTTAACTGAAAGGAGGTGATGTCCACGACAACCTCTCGGCATTCGTGTCCGCCCGCGAGCTACCGCCGATCTGAATGCTTCACCACGAACTGAATGGCCGCGCCTTGCCTTGCGCACACATGCTGTCGCCGGCCCGCGCCGCCTTTCCGTGAAGCGCATCATCGCCTGCTGTAGCTCCTCCAGGCGCCTCATGACGTGAGGCCACAACGAGGAATCATCTCATGCTCAGTCTGTCTGGTTCCACCGCCGACCATGATACGGCCGCGCTGCAGAGGCGCGCGCTTCGTCGGCGGGAGCGGTTCGCGCGCTCGGCGCGGCGCGTGCAATCGTTTGAACTTCGCGCGATCGGGTATGCGCGCCAACTGGCCGCAGGGCGGCGCGGGCTGCCCTTACGTTATGCGCTCCACCTGCTTGTCGGGCTGCTCATTCCACTCGCAATACTGATCGGCGAGGCGCCGCTGCAAGCCCCTGTCGCCGCGCCGCCCCCAGCCGGGGTGCCTTTTTCCGATGGCTCGTCCGATCTTGTGGCGCCTATCGCCCCACTGGCGCTTGGCTCTGATGCGGCGGGCGATCTCCCCGTAGCGGATGGCGCCTTCGACGCGATCGACGCATTGCCGATCGCTGGATTGAACCCACAGCTGCTCAAACCCCAGCCCCTTGCTGCCACGGTCACGGCCGATTCGGCCCATGTCCGCAGTGGGCCGGGAACGAACTATGATCAAATTGGCGAACTGCCCGCCGGCACGCAGATCCAGGTGCTCGCGCAGGCCAATGGTTGGTATCAGGCGCGTGGCGAAGGCGGCCGGATCATCTGGATCGCCGCCGAACTGCTCGACCTCGACCCGGTCGCAGCGGACTTTTTGCCGGAGGCCAGTAATATTCCGGCGCCGCCGCCGGCCAAGGTTGGGCTGGTGCTGGAAGAAGGTCTCAATCTTCGCGATGGCCCCGACACTGGATACATCGGCCTGACCAAGTTGCAGGCCAGCGCGCAGCTCGATCTGCTCGCGCGCTACGGTGATTGGTTCCAGGTTCAGTCAGCCGATGGCCAGGCTGGCTGGGTGCTTGGCCAGTATCTCCAGATTGCTCCGGGCGTGGCCGAGCGGGTGGATGTCGTGACGAGCATCCCAGATGCGAATCCTGCGCTGATTGGACGTACGAGCGAGCGGAACAGCAATTTGCGCGGCGGCCCAGGCACGGCCTACGAGAAGATTGGCGCGCTGGGCGCGGGCGCGCAGCTCGACCTGCTGGGGCGATACGGCGATTGGTTCAAGGTGCGCACGCAACAGCGCACCACCGGCTGGATATCGAAAGAGCTGCTTGACGTCAGCGCGTTCGTCAGTCGGCGCGTGCCGCAGGTGCGTGCCATCCCAAACCCACCAGACGTGGCTCGACGGGCGCCATCTAGCCAGGCCCAGCAGGCACCGCGCGTGGCGCTCCCGGCGCCCTCGAGGGCGGCCAGCAACGTGGTTGGCTACGCAGCGCAGCTCGTCGGCGCACGGTATGCGTGGGGCGGCGGTGGCCCAAGTGCATTCGACTGCAGCGGCTTCACCCGCTACGTCTACAAGCAGTATGGATTAGATCTGCCTCACAGTGCGGCGGGCCAGTACAATACCGCCTACGGGACGCTGATCTCGAATCCTGCCGACCTACGCCCGGGCGATATTGTGTTCTTCGTCAACACATATAAGCGCGGGATCAGCCACGTCGGTATCTACTCCGGCGGCGGCGATGTGGTTCAGGCGATTAGCCCGAGGCATGGCGTTGGCGTGGCGAATATTAATGGCGGCTACTGGGCACAACACTATTATGGCGCGATTCGCCCGAATCGCTAGGGTATTCGCAAACGTACTTTGTGGCCGCGAGAGGGCGGGAATGCGCTGCGGCGCATTCCCGCCCTCTCGCGGCCACTGTATTGAATTCGGGATGACTCCCGAAGGGTAGATCTCGGGGGCGGCGCAACCGCCCCTGAACCCCCACCGCATAGGTCGTGTTATTGCGGCCTGACGCCAATCAGCGTCTCGGTCGTTTCGACGAACGGCCCGCGCTGCATCTGGTTGTCGACGCCGACGAAGGTCAGCCGGAAGCGATAGGTTCGCTGCGCCGGATTTATCAGCGAGATGCGCAGCGATACTGGGTCGAGCGCCGCGCCGTCGAGCCGCAGCCGCTCCTCGCGATGGTAAGCGTTGTCCGGGTCGTCGTACTCGACGTCGATGAACACCATTCGCACTGCGTTGGCGTCGTAGAGCGGCACGAAGACCAGGTCGAGCGCGCTGTCGAACGGGTCGTCGACCAGCACCGCCTGCGCCTTGGTTGTCACCGGGTCGTCGGTGCGGACCGTGCCATCCTTGAGGTGATAGACCAGCTGGTAGCTATAGCTGCCCTCGTCGCGGCCCTCGACGCGCACCTTCCACTGCTGCGGCGGCGAGTCGCGCAGCAACAGCAGCGTCTTCTCCAACACCTGTCCCTCGCTCTCGTGCCTCAGCTGCACGTCGATCGATTCCAGCACGCCCCAGTCGATCCGGTTTGGAATGATGCTGATGTCCAGGAAGCTGAAGTGCTCGAACGGGTTCAGCAGCAGCGTGCGATCCTGCGTGCGCTGTGGTGGAATGTCGTACGAGAATTGCAGCCCATCCCAGCCCGAGCCCGGATCGAAGTGATACTGGGTCCCGAAGCGATAGTCGATGTCGTGGCGGTCGTTCATGAACACCTGGAACTTCTGCTCGCTGGTGTGCTGCGAGTCGAAGCTGAAATCGGCGTGCTTGAGCGTTGTGGTGTCGGCCGGGTCGCCGTAGTCGAGCGCGATCTGCGCCGACGTCAGGCCGATCTTCTCAAAGTCGATCGGCGCGTCCACCGTGACGCCGAAGACACGGAAGAATGCGTCGTCCAGGTCGACCTGGACGAGGTGCGAGCGCTTGTCGGCCAGCTCGTCGAGCAGCAGGCCGATGAACGCCTGCGGCGCGTAGGTGCGTTGCACTGCCTCGGCGCGGTTGTACTCGATCGTGATCGTTTTCTGCTCCTCCTGGTGCACGAAGCGCAGCTTCAGGGCGATCTCCGGTGCGCCTGCGATCTGGCCTGGCGGCGTCGGATTTGGATTGGGGTTGGGGTTGGGATTGGGATTGGGGTTCGGATTGGGATTGGGGTTCGGTGTAACAGGGCGGGCCGGGCGCGAGAGACGCGCGTGCAGCATCGCCGGCGGGTCGCCGGCCGCGGCCACCGTGCCGGTGATCACTGCCACGCGGTCGCACTCCTCGCCACGCCGATTGTGCGACTCGGCGATGCTTTGACCCTGTGGCGTGCCGCCGGTCACGGTCACACCCTCGCGCTCGACGATCGCCACCGCCACCTGCCGGCGTCGATCGGAGAGGCGCATGTTGTACGCACGCTTGGAAGACGACGAGTCGCCCTCGTAGCTGGCGTGCGCGTCGATCGTCACCTGCCTGGGCGCGGCTAGTGTGCCCAGCCAGGTTCGCAGCGCGTTGGCGTCGCCCGCCGCGTCGCAGCTCCAATCGCCGTTGTTGCCCGGGCAGCTCGGCGGGTTCAGGAAGCGGTTGTCGGCCGGGTTCGGGCTGTTGTTGACGTAGCTTTGCAGCACCGCATCACCCCAGCCCGGCTCGCGCGGCAGCTCGAAGTCGTAGTGCAGGCAGAAGCTCTCGGTGCGGGTGGTCTGGCTGGCCGGGTAGTCGACCTGGATGTCGACGTTGGCGCCATCTGCCACGTCGATAGTCAGCTGGCGCGCGGCATCCAGCGCGCGGGCCTCGCCGTTGACGCGCACCGTCGGCACCGTGCTGCCGCCCTCGACGGTGATCCGCTCCTGTGTGCCATCGGCCGCCGGTGTATGCACAATCCGGTACGTCGGGGGCGGGCTGGCCGGATCGCTCGGCAGCATCGTCAGGGTGGCCGGCTGACGCGGGCCGGGCTGAGCGCCGCCTGAGTTCGATCCCGTGCCTCCTGGGTTCGATCCCGTGCCTCCGGGCTTTGAGCCGGTGCCTCCTGGGTTCGATCCCGCGCCTCCCGAGTTCGATCCCGCGCCTCCCGAGTTCGATCCCGTGCCTCCCGAGTTCGATCCCGCGCCTCCCGAGTTCGATCCCGTGCTGGGGAACTGGAACGGTCCCAGCGTCGGATCGAACCACTCAGTGATCAGTGTATTCTTGAACAGGTCGAGCGCCCACTGCTCCTTCTGGCTGCGGTCGGCCTCGCCGGTGAAGTCGATGACCTCGATCTTGATCGCGCCGTCCTGCTTGAGCTTCTCCAGGCCAACCTCGATCCCGGCTTTGACGAAGTAATACTGGCCGCTGAGGCTGCCGGCGAAGTAGTCGTGGACGCGCTTCATATCGGCGGTGATCTTGACATTGAGCGCCGGGCGCATACCGGTGAACTTGAGATCATAGATCACGCCGATTGGTGTGGTGCCCTGCTCGAAGGCCTGCTCCAGGATGATCGCACCCTCCTGGCTCAGCGTCAGGCTGAACGCGGCGGTGTTCTCGCCCTGCAGCGAGGGGATGCTCGCGCCCAGGATCTGCTCGACGGCGTTGAACGTGCCTGGCCCGGCCTGGCTGGCGTTGGTGCCGCCCGCACCTTGCAAATTGAGCGCGATACACTGGACGGTGCCGCTGTCGAATGGCACGGCCGTCAGGCGCGGCGTGCCGCGAGCATGCGCGCCCAACGCGCCCAGAATGCGCTGTTCCTGCTCGGGCGTTAGCTTCAGGTTGGTCTCGAACATCACGAAGCCGCCGCCCTCGACACCGGCCTGCACCACTGCCGGTTTGTATTTGATGAATGTGAAGGCTTCCTGATTGTCCTCGCCGCGCCGCGCCAGCCGCACCGGCGCGGGTAGATACCAGAACTGATTGGGGTCGGCGTGATCGGGAAAGATCGTCACGCCATCGACGGTGATGGTGTTGCTGTTAAGTAGTAGCATGGCAGTTCCTCTTATAGTCAGTTTGTAGGGTGGGGATTTGGGGCGGGGCGCAGCCCCCGCCCCAAATCCTCACCCGGTCTAAGCCACCGGCACGGTGATAACGTCGCCGCGGCCGGCCGTCCACTCGGTCGAGCGCAGCATGCCGTTGGTGTAGAAGTAGCTCGCCCGGTACTCGATCGCCGTCTTCTGGTCGTCGACATAGTCGAACTCGAATGAGCCCGAGCCATCTGGCGAGCTGAACGAGAACGCGTCAGCAAAGCTCAGCCCGGCGTCCTCGTCGACGTAACGCACGTCGACGTTGATCTGGCGCAGCCGGGCATCGGCGAAGCTCTTCTGCTCCGGCTGAACCGTGACGATCTGGTGGCCGCGCATATCGCTGCGCAGGATGATCCGGCGGTCGAGCGTGACCGAAGGCGGGATGTCGATCACGATCCGGTTTTTGAGCAGGATGCTGGCCTGGTACGCCACCGCCCGCCGCGCCGTGTTGACCAGATCGACGCGGAAGTTCTTGGTGGCGGCGTCATTCGCGCTGAACTCGAACGACTGCTCGGCAGACACATCGTTCTGGTCGTCGGCGTAGCT
This sequence comes from Roseiflexaceae bacterium, assembly GCA_035258585.1. Taxonomy (GTDB): domain Bacteria; phylum Chloroflexota; class Chloroflexia; order Chloroflexales; family Roseiflexaceae; genus DATFXE01. The sequence goes on from DATFXE010000103.1 coordinate 6,987, forward strand.
CAGGTCGACAAACGCTCGATCGACCGCGCTCCAGTCCAGCGCGGGGACGACCGCCAGCGTGCGCTTGTT
>DATFXE010000104.1:0-5313 GCA_035258585.1 Roseiflexaceae bacterium
GTAGGCGTCCAATCTTAGCTGCTGCGCGCCAGCGCTGGGACCCACCCGCCGCTGCGGCTGCCCAGGCCGATCGCCAGCGAGATACTCTGGCCGAGCTTGCCGGTCAGCATCTCCGGCATCAAGAAGGGCGGGCCGCCGAGCATTCGCACCTGAAGCCGGCGCTCGACGCGGGACGGCTGGTGATCGGCCAGCTCCTTCCAGCGCGGCAGCATGCGCTGCTCGATCCAGGCCCAGCGATCGTCGAACACGCCGATGTTGGCGCCGGGCGCGAACGCCTCGATCGTCTCGGCGTGGCCGGGGATTGGCGACATGATCCAGCCCGAGAGCGCCTTCCACAGCTCGCGCTTGCCATCGTACACCGCCGGCTGAAGCACCTGCTTTTGCTCGTAGTGCAGCAGGCCGCGGTTGCCCTCCCAGATCAGCTCCTGATCGTTTGTGCGGCGCCCGGCGTCGATCTGCCGCCAGGAGCGCATCACGCGCCGATCGAGTCCTCCCGCTTGATAGATCTGCTCCAGCTCGGCGATCCCGGCACGCTCGTAGGCCAGGTGCTGCCAGTAGATATCCTCAAAGACGGCCAGGTTGCCGGCGCCCAGCATCGCCGTGACATTCGCGACTTCGCTTCCGAACAGGCCGACCATCAGGCCCAGGCGCGACTGCTTCAGGTAGTGGATCATATACATGCCGCGCCCGACTGCCGCCGACGTCAGCGCGGCCATGCCGGCCCACTTGTACACCCCTGGGTTGCGCAGGTACATCTCGGCATAGGCGGCGGTGACATTCTCATTTCTTTTAAGGACGCACGCGCGGTCGCCCGGGTTTCCGGGCATGAATTCGATCCGGCGATTCGCGCGCGATTGCCACTGCGCCCGCGGGTCGGTGGCCGATAGTGGATTGTTGCGAGTGCCTGTCATCACAGTGGTGCTCCTTGTGCGTGTTCTCCTACTGCGTGGTATTAAAGCACAGGAGCCCCCCGATGAGAAGGTTTTTGCAGTACAGCAACCCGTACGGCGAGGCGTACAGCCACTGGTACCGCCGACCGCCGCAGTAAGCAGTACGCAGTAGCGGTCTGCCCGCTGCCTCCACCCCGCAGTAAGCAGTAAACGGTTGCGGTCTGCCTCCTGCCTCCTGCCGACTGCGCTCTGCCTGCTGCCTGCTGCGTCCTCCCCCAGTCTCTTAGCGGGTCTCGAGGGTCGCGTCCAGGCTGCGCAGCGTCACGGTGTTCGTCACGACCTCGCGCACCATCGCTTCGCCTTGCTGGATCGGCGCAGTATCGCCCGCGGCGCGCCGGGCCATGTCGCCTGCCAGCGCGCGGATGAAGTACGGCGGGTAGTCGCGGAAGCGCAGCGCCACGCTGATCTTCAGCGGCCCGGCCGTCGCCGGCAGCGTCTGGAACACGGTGCTGATCCGCTGGCCGGCGATGATGCCGTAGGCTTTGGCCGGCCCCTTGGCACATTCATCGGCCTCCTGCTCGGCCGCGACGCCAAGCGCCTGGAGCCGGCGCCGGCAGGCGGCGTCGAAGCGCGTCAGCACGCGCGTCTGCACATAGGCGTCGCGCTCGCCGCCGAGCGTGCCGTCGGGCAGCTGGGCAAACAGCTCGGTCTGCAAGTTGACCACACACGGTGTGCCGCCGTCGATCGTCTCGCCGGCCGCATTCACAGACACGTTGAAGGGCGTCTCGTTGTTGAGCTTCTGGGCCTCCAGCACCGCCAGCAGCGCCGCACTCCCGCCTGCCCGCAGCGTTGCGGGGTCGAGCGCTTGGAGCTTGAGCTTGTCGGCTACCAGGTCGATCGCCGGCTGACCGCCGTTCTGCAGCACTTCGAGATCGTGCGTCACCAGCTGCTGGGTTGGGCGGTTGCAGGGCGCACCCGCGAGATCGCCCTCGGCGTCGAGCGCGCCGGAGCGCAGCAGCACCTGGCCGCCTGCGTCGGTGACGGTCACGTCCAGCCAGGGCTGGCGCGCGAACGCGAAGCCGGTGGGAAAGTTGTGGCCGGAGCCCAGGTTAGCGATGCTGATGGTGAAACTGTAGGACTGCCCTGCGGACGCCTGCGGCGGCGCATCGAGCGTCAGCGCGATCGGCTGATCCTGGTCGGGCGGGGTGATGGTGTTGGTCAGCAGCCGCTCGCGCCGCGCCCGTTCGCACGTCGATGCCCTCGCGCCGCAGCCGCGCCAGCACGATGTCGCTGGCGGTCGGGTCGAACAGCCCGCTCCAGAAGATCTGGCTGCGGATCACAAAGGTCACGCGCACGCCGCGATGGTGCAGCCCCTGCACCCACTCCAGGCCCAGGATTCCGCCGCCTGCTATCACCGCGCGCTTGATCGACGGCAGCTCGTTGAGTTGGAGGTTGATATCCTGGAGGGTGCGAAAGCCGCGCACGCCCGCGACCTGATCGCCCATCACGCGGGCCTGGCGCGCCCTGGCGCCGCTGGCGATCAGCAGCGCATCGTAGCCGAAGCGCTGGCCGTCGGCGATGGTGACTGTGTGGGCGCCGGAGTCGATAGCCGTCACGCGGCCGTACTGGCGTGTGATGCGGTTGCGATCGTAGAAGTCGAGCGGCCCAGCCCAGATCTCGCCGTCGCGCAGTTCACCGATCAGGTAGTTGGTCAGCGCGGAGCGGTAGTAGCATGGGTTGGGGTCGGCCGAGATCACCGTGATCGCCGCCGCGGCGTCGCCCTGAGGCAGCATCTCGGCCGCCGCTGTGCCGGCCGCCCCATCGCCGATAATCACAAATCGACGCATAGCCTGTTCCTGAGATCGCGGCTAAGACAAGGTTCGATGCGGCTTTACGATGTCGGCATTGAGAATCATCGGTTTCATCGTAGGGACACGATATATCGTGTCCCTACGATGAAAACATCGCAAAACAATGTAGGGCATTGATGAAACCTTATCTTCTTTTGTTTTTCGTTTTTTTCGCTCGTAGAGCGAAAAAAACGAAAAACAGATAAAATGGTTACTACCATGCTGCCGCAGGCTAAACGGCGTTTGAGTAAGGCACGGCGTAACTCCTGAACTCAGAACTCAAACTTATTCTATCGCCATAACTACAGGAAACAGCGCGTCGAGCAAGCCGAGCGCCGAGTCGTCACAGGCCAGCCCGGCGGTCGCGCGCAGGTCGGCCGGGGCGCGGTAGCCCAGGCACAGCTGCGCCAGCGCAGGCAGCGCGATTCGCCGTAGCCGCAGGTCGGCCGGCCGCGAGCCGTCGATCACCGTCGCGCGGCCCTGAGCAAACGCCAGCGTAATGCGCTCGGTCTCGATCTCGAGACGCAGGTTGCCGCTCCAGCCGGCGTAGCGCGAGCGGGCCAGCCGGCGCTCGAATTCGGGGGCTAACGCCTCCAGCAGCAGCGGCAGATCGACGACGCCGGCCAATGGCGTGCGGTTGGAGAGCTTCGAAGCGGTGAGCGAAATATGGCTCCGCAGCTGGAGCGCCGCCTGCGCCACCACATGCCAGGGTGACAGGCGCATGTGAATCTGCGTGTTGTCTTGCTTCTGGGCCTGACCAAGCAATGCCATGCACAATGCTCTCGCCGCGCCGGCATCGGCTGCCGCCGCCTCGTGGACATCCAGCGTAGCTCGTGTATCTTCCAGCGCCCGCGCATCGATCACGGCGTAGGCGACGAGTCGGCCGCGCGAATCCTCCAGACCCCGTATCGCCTGATCGCCGGTCAGCCAGTGCCGCCAGTCGGGCGCGACACGGATCTCCGTCAGCGGGATCTGGCTGTAGCTGGTTTCGTACAGCGCCGCAATATCGTCAAGATCCGCTTCGAGCGCTGGACGGAGCATATCGCCCTGCACTTGATCGATATTCCAGTAGTTCACAATCGATCTGAAGCGGTATTCGGCAAACCCAAACGAGCCATAATCCTCGACCGAGCCGTGAAGCATTGTCAGTGGTACTCCCTCCTCGGCCAGCACGCGCAGGCAATCGCCGAGCAGCGCCGTCCTGTCGCTTCCGCCCTGTTGCTCCATCGGCAGCTCCAGCGCCCCGATCCGCCCAGCCTCCAGAGTCGCCGCGCCCAGCCGTAGCCGTTCGTGGCCGATCAGCGCGTAGCCGACGATCTGCCCATCGCGCCTGGCGACGCGCGTGAACGACGGCCGGTAGCGCGGCCGCGCCAGGTGCCGCTCGAACGTGTGCGCTGCCGTCGTGCCGCGTGCCGACGCGAACGTGCGCAGGCGCTCGATATCGTCGGGGCTACCGGCGTTGGAGAGAGTTACATCACTATCCATTCGACGAGCATCTCATCAAACAACCCGCAAATCTTCAATCGTGAGATCGGTCGGCCGCATCTCGTACAGCTGGCCAAACTGGTCGCTTCCGCTCGGGATATAGCCGATGATCCGCCCATCCGGCAGCACGCCGATCTTGCGAACGCCGGCCAGATCTTCGAAGATCCACTCCAGCAGTAGCCCCTCCATATTGTAGAGCCGCGCGCGGACCTGGGTGTCGTCGGGCAGCAGGTAGAGCTGGTCGTGCAGGAACAAGTGCATGAAATCCATAGGGGTGAGCCTTATGCTATACTGCGCCAACGTGACTTGTTCACTACGTTTGCACGTTTCACGAATGCCTGGTCTGGGGGCGCGGGGGCGGCTATGCCGGCCCCACCACCCCAATTGTTAAACGTGCAGGGATAGTGATTTGTGCAAGTATACCGCGAATTCTGAAAAGGAATCGTATGGCCGCTCTCGGCATTCTACATGCGCGCCTGCTGCTGACCATCCTTCTCTTTTTTGGGGCTCTTTCGATCTGGGGGCTCTTCAATTATCTACGCGGCCACAGTATCTCCGGGAGCTATAAGGGCGCCCTGGCGATCGGCGAGCTGCTGATGCTGGCCGAATTCGTCATTGGCGTGCTGCTGCTAATCGGCGGCGCGCAGCCATATCGCCCGGGCATCCACATTCTGTACGGCATCGTGGCGATCATCACGCTACCGGGTACCTTCGCCTACACGCGCGGCCGCGATGATCGCTGGGAGCAGCTCATCTATGTCACCGCCTGCCTATTTCTGTGTGGTGTGGCCCTGCGAGCCCTGACGACCGGCCGTGTGCCGTCCTAGAGTGCCGCTCACACCTACCAACCCGCGAAGGAACGTAAAGGAGCGCGAAGAAAAAACATTCAAAACAGCCCACTACGCCCATTGCCAAGCTAGTGCGGCTTCGGCGAGTCGCTCGCGATGGATAGCTGCGGCCCCGTACATCTGCATCACTGCTGATGGTGGACAGCAAGTCCCGCGGCTGGAGTGATGCGCTGGCCCCAGCCGCGAAACACGCTGCGTAAAGGCAGCGGGCGGGCCGTGTGGAGGCCCGACCCACCCGCG
>DATFXE010000105.1:0-5675 GCA_035258585.1 Roseiflexaceae bacterium
CCGCCGCAATCGTGCCGATGCTCTTCTTGTCGGCATCTTTGATCACCGGCGCAATCAGCCCATCCTCCAGCGCCACCGCAACGCCGACGTTCACGCCGCTATTTTTCACCAGACCCGGCTGGCCTTCCGGTGTCATGGCGAAGCTGTTGTTCACGGCTGGCTGTTTGGTCAGCGCTTTCGCGGCGGCTTTTACCACCAGGTCGTTGACCGAGACCTTGACATCGGATGCGCCGCTGTCGTTGATCTGTTTGCGCAGCTGCATCGCCGCGCCCATGTCGATTTCGACCGTGACATAGATATGCGGCACGCCCGGCTTCGATTCGTTCATCGCGCGCGCAATCGCGCGGCGCATCCGGGCCAGTGGCGTGACCTCGCCGGCTGGCGCGGGGGCAGCTGGAGCCGGCTGGGGCGCGGCCGGCCTGGCAGCCGAAGCGGCGGCTTGGGCGGGCGGCTGGAAGCTCTCGATATTCTCCTTGATGATCCGCCCGCCGGGGCCGGTGCCCTGGATCTGGCGCAGGTCGATACCGCGCTCCTCGGCCATCCGGCGTGCCAGCGGCGACGCCTTGACCCGTTCCTCGCTGACCTGGCCGTTGCTCTGGCTCGGCGGTGTGGCTTGTGGTTGTGGGCTGGCCGGCGCCTGCTGCGTCTGGGCTTTGGCCTCGGCGGTGTTGCGGGCAATCGTCTCGGGGCTGCCCTCTTCGGTCGGCGCCGGCTGTGAGAGCGATGCCGGAGCTGAGGCCTCGACCTTTTGCTCCTGGGCGGGCGGCGCGGCAACCTCCGCCGGCGCGGCGCCGTCACCGATGATCGCGATTGGTTCTCCGATCGGCACGGTCTGGCCCTCGGGGATCAGGATCTTCTGCAGCGTGCCGCTCTCGAAGGCCTGAAGCTCCATCGTGGCCTTGTCGGTCTCGATCTCGGCGATGATCTCGCCGTCGGCGACCGCATCACCGGGCTTCTTCAGCCAGCGCCCCACGGTGCCTTCCGACATTGTATCGCTAAGCCGCGGCATGGTTACTTCTGCCATCGCTTCCCTCCTTGCAGCGCTCGCCGAATGGCGTTGATCAGATCTTGCGCGCCGGGCTTAGATGCTTGCGATAGCTTGGCGGCATACGGCAGCGGAACCTCGACTCCCGCCACGCGCTGGACCGGCGCGTCGAGATAGTCGAACGCCTCCTCCTGAATCGTCGCCGCGATCTCGGCCCCGATCCCGTAGGAACGCCAATCCTCTTCGATCACGACCGCGCGGTTGGTCTTCTTCACCGAGTCGATGATCGTCGTCCGATCGAGTGGCCGCAGCGAGCGCAGGTCCACCACCTCGACGCTGATGCCCTCTTTTTCCAGCGCCTGGGCCACCTGCATGGCGATCACGGTCATGCGTGAGTAGGCTACGACAGTGATATCGGTCCCTTGGCGCTTGACTTCGGCCACGCCGATCGGCAGGGTGTAGTCGTCGTCCTGCGGCACCTCGCCCTTGGTGTCGTACAGCGCCAGGCTCTCGATGAAGATCACCGGGTCGTCGTCGCGGATGCTCGTGCGCAGCAGCCCCTTGGCGTCGTAGGGCGTGGAGGGCGCCACCACCTTCAGCCCTGGGCAGTAGGCGAACCAGTTCTCGAAGCTCTGTGAATGTGTCGCCGCCAACTGGCCGACGCCGCCCGAGGGCGTGCGGATCACCAGCGGCACACGCGCCTGGCCGCCGAACATGTAGTGGATCTTGGAGGCGTGGTTGACGATCTGGTCGATCGCCACCAGGATGAAGTTGATCGTCATGATCTCAACCACCGGCCGCAGGCCAAGCATGGCTGCGCCGGTGGCCAGGCCGACAAACCCTTCCTCGGCGATCGGCGTGTCGACCACGCGCTGCTTGCCAAATTCGCTCTGCAAGCCCTCGGTGATGCGGTAGGAGCCCTGGAACTTACCGATCTCCTCACCCATCAGCAGGACGTTGGGGTCGCGCGCCAGCTCCTCGCCCAACGTGTCGTTGAGCGCCTGGCGATAGGTAATCACTGGCATGGCTAGCGCCCCCCTCCGATCTGCTCGGCGATCGCAGCCGCCTCTGCGCGGCCGGGTGTGTTGGGCACCGGCGTGGCGTACATAAAGTCGAACAGCTCCTCGATCTTGGGGTCGGGGCTCTTATCGGCGAAGTCGATCGCCTCCTGGACCTCACGCTTGACCCGGTCGGCGGTCTCTTTCAGCCAGGCGTCGTCCACGATTCCCGCCTCAGTGAGCTTCTGCGCGAACAGCAGCACCGGGTCCTGACGGGCGCGTTCGCGCTTGACCTCCTCGGCGTCGCGGTAGCGGTCGGCGTCGATCACCGAATGCCCGCGGAAGCGGAAGCTGATCACGTCCATGATCGCCGGCTCGCCCTCCTGCTCGGCGCGCTGGCGCAGCCGCCTGGTCGCATCGCGAACTGCCAGCACGTCGGTCCCGTCGACGCGCTCGCCGTGCATCTGGAAGGCGCAGCCTTTCTTCCACAGCTCCGGCTCGGCCGAACCCTCCTCGACAGTGGTGCCCATGCCGTAGCCGTTGTTGACGATGAAGAAGAGCGCCGGCAGCTTCCACAGCGCCGCCAGGTTGAGACTCTCGTGCCAGGCGCCAATGTTGGTGGTGGCATCGCCCATCTGGCAGACCACCACGCCCGGCTTGCCCTGGTACTTCAGCGCGTAGGCCGCACCGGTGGCCAGCGGCAGCTGCCCGCCGACGATCGCATAGCCGCCCATGAAGTGCTTGGCGGCGTCGAATAGGTGCATCGAGCCGCCGCGCCCTTTCGACACGCCGGTCTCTTTGCCGAACAGCTCGGCCATCACCGCGCCCGGATCCGCTCCGCGCGCGATCACATAGCCATGCTCGCGGTAATTCGTAAAAATATAATCGTCCGGCGTCAGCGCCGCCATCAGGCCGACGATCGTCGCCTCTTCGCCCAAATTCAAGTGGCAGTACCCGCCGATTTTGGCTTTGGTGTACATTTCACTGGTGCGCTCTTCGAAGACGCGCAGCAGTAGCATCTGGTGGTAGTAATGCTTGAGCTGCTCCGGATCCTCGCTTGCCAGGTCACGCCGCCCGTTCTCGGCGGCCCGCGCCTGCTGCGCTTTGGTAGCTTTAGTCATATCTGTGCTCCTTAACACCCATAGTGCGTAGTGCACGGTGTATGTCAGGTTATTACGCACTACGCACTACGCACGATACATTACATTCCCGGCTGCATCGTCTCATGGGTAAATACACTTTTTGGCGCATGGCAGCGTGGGCACTGCTCCGGCGCATCCGGCCCGCGTACGACTTCGCCGCATGTCGGGCAGACCCAGCGCATCGCGATCTGTTTGACCAAATCGGACCGGCTAACGATCCCCACCAGTCGATTGCTGCGCAGCACCGGCACGCGCCGGATGCGGCGGTTCGTAAGAATATGGACGACCTCTTCGATATCGGTCTCTTCGGTGACGCTGATCGCGCCGCGGCTCATGATATCGCTGACGATCTGGCCCTGTTTCGAGATCAAATCATATTCGGTGACCAGGCCCACGAGCGCGCCGCTGCTGTTGATCACCGGCAGGCCGCTGATCCGGTGGCGCGCCAACACCCGCGCGGTATCTTCGATCGTGTTATCCTCCGGTACGCTGATCACATTGGCTGTCATCACATCTTTGACTTTCATACGCCCCTTCTCCTGATTTTCTCGCGATTACACGACTTACGCAGTCGGCGTTTGCAGGGAGGTTTGGAGGGACCGGGCACCCTCTGGGTGTCCCTCCAAAATCGCCCTTTTTGGCCGGTCTCGGCCAAAAAGGGGCGATCGCGGGGGCGATGCAATCGCCCCGAACCCCACCGCGTAAGTCGTGTCATGATTAGGGGAGGGTTTGACAGTGGCCTGCGCCCGCTCCCAAACCCCCACCACGCTAGCCATTGAACAGCCTCCGGCCCTGGATCACCCGTACCAACTCGGGCAGTGTCAGCCGTGAAGGTACGCGCGGCGGTGCTTTGGCGGTACCACACAACAGCAGCCGGTGGTTCGGGTGCAAATACCAGTCGGCATCCCGATCGATCGATTGGAGATCTTGGTAGACCGGCATCAGATCGACATCCGAGCGCGCCTGCGCCGCAATGCCCATCCAGCCGTGTCCGTCACGGTAGGCATACAGCACTGCTCCGCGGCCATAGGCCAGCTTGCTCGATCCGCCGTCCTCACTCTCCATTGCAATTCCCAGGCCCCAGGGCGTCTCGAATTCCAGCCGGCGCGCGAAAGCTGCCTCCAGCCGCAGCTGCCGCGCCTCGTGCTCGTGCCAGGCCTCGAGATTCGGGAACATCGCAAAGGCCACGTGGTGCGGGCGAGTGGGATATAGCAGGTTGTATCCGGCGATCAGCGATGTGATGTTGAAGAAGCCCTGTTCGCCGGCTGGGGCGGTGGCGTTGTCAAGCTGGCAGATCTGGCGGACCATGCGTTCCAGCGCCGCGTCCCTGGGGGCGATCGCCCGGCGCACCAGCTCGGCCGCGCACAGGTGGCGCGCCTTGCGCTGGTGATGGTCGTAGCGGCCCCCGCCGGTGTCGACATGCACGACCCGTGGGTCGCTGTCGACCAGTTGACCCTGGAATGTCTCGCCGGCGGGCACAAACGCCAGTTCGGCGTCCGCCGCGCCGCCAAAATGAATCAAGATCCAGATCGCCGTCAGGCAATCCAGATCGGGGGCCAGGTGCCCTACGATCGTCGTCGGCTGCTCCAAAGAAGCTGCGCTCGCTTTCCAGTTTCTGATGTTGGGTGCGTCGTTTGCGGCTCGCGACAGGCCGCCATACCGCATCACTGCGCGGCCGGACGCTGAATCCAGCCGAGAAGTATAGCAGAAAGGGAATATGCATGCAACTACATATCTTGACGCCACGCGTTGTTCGGATATGATACCCGGCCATACGATAGTATAGGAGTGCAACGAGCCGATGCTTCTCAAACGCTGGCCGGACAGTGGTGCTGAGTTGCGAGCTGCGCTAATCATCCTTGGCTCTGCAAGTATCGCCTTCTGGTTGCTCTATGGTGTACCGCTTCAGAATCTCAACTGGGACCCATCGTTCTATTATGCTCACGTTCGTTCACCGCTGATCGACGGCGATCTTGACTTCACCAACGACGGCCTGCCGTCGCCGCTCGTCGCGCATCGCACACGCACTGGTCTTGCTCCATCGATCTGGTCGGCTGGCCCCGCGCTGGTCTGGGCGCCGTTCTTTCTGCTCGCACATGCGGTTACACTGGCTGGCCGATCGATCGGGCTCGCGCTGACCCCCGATGGCTATGGACCGTTCTATTTGCTGTTCTGCGCGCTTGGCTCGGCTTTCGTCGGTTGGCTTGGTGTCTTGTGGTGCTATGTAATCGCGCGCCGCTTCACCGGCGTTGGTCCAGCCCTGACTGCCGCGATCGGCATATGGTTGACGTCGCCGTTGTTCTGTTACATGTACAAGAACCCCATGATGGCTCACGCGCCGACAGTCGCCCTGATTGGCGCTGCGATCTATGTCTGGCTACGCATCGCTGATGACTTGGACGCGCCGCGGTACTGGTTTCTGCTGGGGCTGCTGCTCGGCTTGGCGGCGGTGATGCGCTGGCAAAACGGCTTGTTTGCACTCATTGTCCCGTTTGCGCTGCACAGCGGCCAACGCGGGCCATACTGGTTACACGGCTCGCTCCAACGCCT
>DATFXE010000106.1:0-2862 GCA_035258585.1 Roseiflexaceae bacterium
CTACTTACCTAAATTTCGCCCAAACTAACGGCAACGTGCGTAGGCGCGAGTAAGACCTGTAAGGCACTGACGACCCCACCCACGAGCGGCGCTGCCTGATTGAGGACAATCCTAACCACATGACCACGCGCAGCGAGCCCAATTTGACCACTGATATGGAGCACATCGCGCACCAGGCGCAGCATCCCATACTGCGCCAGCTTGCCTTGCTGCGCACTCAGCCAGCCACGCACCCACACCAGCAGGTTATGCGCCAGCGTGCCCAGCAGCAGCAGCATCTGTTGCGCTTCAAACCGCTTCTTATTGCGCTTGGTCAATCCCAGCCCCTGCTTGTCATCGCGCAGCGCACTCTCGACCCCACCACCGCGCCGGTCATAGGCATAAACGTAGGCCAGCAGCCCTGCCGCCTCGGTTTGTGGGGCAGCAGTCTGTCGACCCAGCAGCGCCAGCATCGGTGCCAGCTGGGCTGGCCCAATCAGCACGCCCACACCCCACTGTCCATTCGCCTTGCGGCAGCGCACCGCGATTCGCACCACCTCACGCACATAGCCTGTCGGCGCTATCCTCACCCAGCCAACCTGGCGCTCAGGCAGCTTGGGGTCGTCGTACCACTTGCTGACACTCGCCGCCAAGCTCGCAGAGCGCTGGCTCGAATAATCCTTGGCCAGCACCACATAGCCGCGCGAGAGCAAGAAGTTGACCGCGCCTTGCCTGCCGCCGCCAGCGTCGATGCGCACACTCGTGCGCAGGCGCTTGGCCAAAGAGAGTTCCAAGACGCCTTCAGCCGCCTGAATCAGCGGCTGCAATGCACTGGTCAACTGGGTCTTGCCCTCAAACAGCTGATCGAGGACAATTTCCTGATAGCGCGAGGCCAAGACCCGGCCCAGTTGTCGCCCGCGCCGATTGCGCTGCTTGGCGAAAGAGCCCTTGGAGGCAAAGGCCGCCTTCTTGCCACACGGCATCCCGCTCATATCGGCATCCAGGACTTGCCACTCGTGCGCATAGTCGTGCTGATAGCCCTGGCTATGCTGCTGATAGATCGCTGTGAGCGCCTGCTGCATCTCAGTCACGTTCTGGCTGGTCACGTGGTCGAGCGTCTCCTGGATCACCGATTGTTCAGCACATCCCGAGCGCCCAAACGCGCGCTGCAAGGCCAGGTCGGCGCGCAAGCGGGTGTTGACCTCGACGATGCCGTGGGCAGCGGCCAGGATTGCGATCAAGGCATCATACAATTTGTCGCAGGGCGTATATTTCACGGTTTTCTGGGCAATCCGTACGGTCTGGCGAATCGGCGCAAACAAATCCCGATGCTGGATCTGGACACCAATGGCGGCCAAGCTGGCAGCTGGCGAGCTGTGCTCAATGATCGTGATAGACTGTTTCATGATGGATCTCCTGTCGTAGGTTAGTGGACCAAGCGATAGGACGATCCATCACGCGTTATGCTACAACCTGGTGATCTAGTGGCGGCACGCTGCCACTTGTTTGGCCTAAATTTTGGTACTTAGACCTGCCTGATCTCCACACACGGGGCAGCGTGCGCCGCTATGAGCAGCCGGCCCAGATCGGTCGCGACGAGATCGCCGATGCTCCTGGCCGGCCGGTCGTCGGTCGGCCAGGGCGAGGCGTTCGCGTACACGCCGCGCCAAGGCGGCGCGTCGTCGGCGTCGCTAGCCCAACGGCGGCTGTAGACGGTGTGGTCTTGAAACGTAAATGTCAGCCGGACAAACGGGGCGGTCGGGCGGGTCCGCTCGCGCTCGGTCATATCGCGCGTTCCAGTTCGGCCGCTTCGGGCCTGACCAGTTGCGGATTGAGGATCGCCATCACCTGCTGCACCATGCCCGGCGTCGGCTTGTGGTGTGCCGCCCGCCAGCGCCCCTCGTGCAGCAGGGCATGCAGAAATTTGAGGTTCTTCTGGTCGGCTGGCCGCTCGCTGTGTAAACCGACGGCGATGCCCTCGATTTGGGAGTGCTGTCGTTCGTTGAGCGGCAGGAATTGCCGCTCGATGATGTTGTCCTGCGCCTGAGCCAGCGTGCCGAACGTCAAACTGACGGGCACGCCGCCCTCCGATCCGACCGCGCCAGCGCGGTAGCTGCCGTTGGGCAGCACGAAGACCTGGTAGGATTTCGCCATCGGTCGCCTCCTCATACGAACTCGCAAAACGACTCGTCAATCAGTCGCTTGATGCGGATCCCACGAAAGGTGACTCGGTCGGGCTCGTCCCACGCTATGAACAGATCCGTGGCGCCGGAGTACCGGTTGAGCAGGTGCCACTCCCTGCGGCCCAGCAGCAGATATCGCGGCGGGTGGCCGTGGTCGACTATATAGGAGTAGGCGAGAGCCCATAACCCCTCTGGGATCTCGTCGTCGTTGAGCAGTATACCGTAACTGCGGCGCCACGGAATAAGCTCATTCGCCATCGCCCTCGCGCCTGAGTGGGTAGGGGCGCGGCGTCTGCGCGCGCTCGCGGGTCTGCCGATTGAGGAACGGCGACTCTTTCTCGGCCGCCTCCTGAACCCACACGACAATCACAATCTCGCGGCGGCCGTCCAGGCTGGTCACGCTGATATCCTGCGTGACGATCGGCGTCTCGGGATTATCGTCGCGCCAGCGACGAAACTCCGTGCGCGCCTGGCTGAAGGCCGCTTTCAAGCTATCGCGCGAATCGCCATAGAATGCAAGCAGTTCGACCTCGCCGGCGTTGACTGGCATATTCATGGCGTTGTCTCCTGCATATCTAGATGAGCAGTTCCGGGCTGCTACTGTCCACGCAGCGGCAAACGAATCCTCGCCGCATCATGGCACGGCCGTCAGGGTGGATCGAGAGATCGATCGCTTTGTAGCGGTCGAGCCAGTCGCGGC
>DATFXE010000107.1:0-4914 GCA_035258585.1 Roseiflexaceae bacterium
CATCCCAGAGGATGATCAGCAGTAGCACAATTCCTAAGATCCCCACAATACCTATCATCAGTTCTTCCCCTCGATCATTCGATAGCAGATAACAATATTAGGAGTTACGCAATTGCGAGGTTTGGAGGGCAAAGCCCGCCAAAGAACGCCTTCATGAGTCATCCCGAATTTTACAATCGGATCTTTTAGCATTGTGATGCAGCAAGCCTCATATTGTTGCGGGCACAGTATTCCAAACTGCTGGTCGCAAGTGCTCCTTCGGGGCCGCTGCGCGGCCCCGAAGGAGCACTTGCGACCACTTTATTTTGTGGCTGTGACGGCGTGTTATTGACCGCTGCATAGGCACCTAAAGATGGCTGCTGGGGAGGTCTGGAGGGGGCACCCAGAGGGTACCCGGGCCCCTCCAGACCTCCCCAGTGGCGGGGGTGTGGGGGCGGCCGGGTGCCCTCTGGGCGTCGCCCCCACACCCCCGCCAAAAAGTTTAGCTATTTGTGCAGCGCTCAGTAAATACGGGATGACTCATGAGAAGGTTCTCGGGGGCCGCAGGCCCCCGCACCCCGCTAAAACGCCAACCGCGTAAGTTCTAAGTATTTGCTTGCTCATGCCTGGTCGATCTGCGTCAGCAGTGTGGTGACTGCCGCGTCGAGTTGAGGGTCGCTGCCGCGCGCCGTCGCGCCGATTGGCAGTGGCACATCTAGATCGACCGCGCGGCCGGTGCCTTCGAGATCCTCGCCCTCGGGTGTCGCGACTTTGAAGCGCGGCACGCTAAAGTACATGCCGTCGAGCAGGCGCATACTGAAGGTCCAGATCACCGCGCCGCCAGTGGGCCGACCGACGACTTTTCCCAGCCGCAGCCGCCGGTACCCTTCGGTGAACATCTCGGTGTTGGAGAAGCAGCGCTCGTTGATCACCAGTACAGTTGGCTTGTTCAAGACACGATTGCCAGCCAGGTGCCCGGCGTCGGTGGATGGCCGATCGCGGAACGCGCTTAGCAGCAGGCTCTGGCGCGCCAGCACATCCAGGATGAAGGTCGCGGTATGACCGCCGCCGTTGAAGCGAACATCCACAACCACACCCTCTTTGCCGTGCGTTTCAGTGTCGAGATCGGCCAGGAATTGCTGGTAGGCCCGGTAGGACATTTCGCGGATATGCACATAGCCCAGCCGCCCGCTGCTGACGCGGTGGACATAGGCTTCGTTGGTGTAGACCCAGTCGCGATAGCGGAGCGCATCGTATTGATCGGCGGATATGGGGCGGATGGCCAGCTCGCGGGAGTTTTGAGCCTTGAGTTCTGAGCCTTCGACCCGGCTCAGGCCAGAGCTTTGAGCTTTGAGCCTTCGACCCGGCTCAGGCCAGGGTTGTGAGTGCTGAGCTTCATTCTCCGCGACTTGAGAGGTTTCCTGTTCCTCTGTGATGGCGCCAGAGGCGATTCGCAGGCGCACGCGGCGGCCGATCGTGCGCTGGAGCAGCGTGTCGAGGTTGACCGCTGGATCGATCTCCACGCCGTCCACCGCCAGCAACTCGTCGCCGATCTGGATCGGCTCGCCGTCGCTGGCGAGCGCGGCCGGGCTGTCGGGAATGATCGCGGCGATCTTCAGGCGGCCGCTTCTCGCCTGCTCGATCGGGTCGAACAGCAGACCGGTATAGCCGTTCTGAATCGCCCAATGGCCCCCGCTGGCGCCGAGGTGCGAGGCGCGCAGCTCCCCGACCATCAGGTTGATGATTTGGTAGAGCTCGCCGGGTGTCTGCGCGCCGGCGGCCAGCGGCGCGAACTGCGCGCGGGCGGCGCTCCAGTCCAGCCCTCGAAAGGTTGGGTCGTAGAAGCGGTCGCGCAACATCCGCCAGCACTCGTCGAAGATCTGGCGCTTCTCCTGATTGAAATCGATCGTGACGTCGGCGCTGATGGGCAGCTGCGTCTGATCGCCGCCTGGAAACTTACGAAACATGATCTGCCCGCCGTCGAGGTAGTAGAAGCTCTTGCCGTCGGGCGCGAACTGGGTGGCGCCCTTGCCGCCTGGCCCGGATGTAAGCTGGCGCGGCGGCTGATCCTGGCGCGGCTCATCGAGCGGCATGGTCCACAAATTGGCCTTGCCGGCGACGATCGCGCTGAAGATCAGATCGCGGCTGTCGGGGCTGATGCAGTGCGCACTGGCGTCCATCTGGGTCGGCGTCAGGAAACGCAGGCGCCGCTCGATCCCTTCCTCGACGATCTCTACCGCCGAGATCTGAGTTTTGAGTTTTGAGTTTTGAGTTTTAGGCTCGCCTTCTGCGGCTGGCTGCTCATAAGGTGCTTGTCGATCAGGCGCCCCCGGCTCGTGCTGCTCGATGCCTGGTTCTTGATTGACCCTGCGGGCGGGTACCCTCGGGGTGGTTCCCGTCTCTTCGTCGTCGGTCGTCGGTCGCCTGCCCTGAGCCGCGTCGAAGGGTCGGTCGCCTGCCCTGAGCGATGTCGAAGGGTCGGTCGTCGGTCGTTCGAACAGCTTCTCGAACTCGGCCTCGCGAAACTGGGGCGGCTGCGGGCGAAGATCGACGCGCGCAATTTGCGATTCAGCACGATACTGGCTGGTGGTGAAGATGATGAAACGGCCGTTTGGCGACCAGAGCGGGTTGTAGGCCTGGAGATTGCTCAGGAACGTGATCTGCCGGGCGCTATCCTCCTCGATACGCTGGACGTATAAGTTGCTGAAGAAGCGCTCGTCCTGCGCGATGAAGACGATCCATCGACTATCCGGCGACCAGGCGAACGATGCGCCATACGTGAAGTTGGCAGTCACGAACGGGCGATCGGCGTGCGTTTCGGCGTCGAGCAGCCGGATCTGATCGTCGCCGAGCGCGTAGGCGATCCACTTGCCGTCGGGCGAGTAGCGTGGGCTGGCGGTGCGGCCTGGAGCGCGCTCGGTGGTGTCGAGCAGACGCGTCTCGGTATGGGTCGCAAAGTCATACAAGAAAAGCTCCTCGTCGCCGTGCCGGTCGGAGATATAGGCCAGCTTGCGGCTATCCGGCGACCAGACCACATCGCTCTCGCGGAACGGCGTGTTGGTGACACGAAACGACGGCCCCTGGCGCTGCTCTTTATCAGTCTCCTTGTCGGCGAAGTCGGCAAAGACCTCGCCATGCGCCACGAAGGCCACCTTCTTGCCGTCGGGCGATAGCTCGAGCTCAGTCAGATCGCGGCTGTAGGTGGCGACGCGAACGGGCGTAAACTTGGTGTCGGGTCGCACGCGGATCGGCAGTGGCGCGATCGCACCGCTGTCCACATCCATGCGCCAGATGCCGAAATCGCGCTCGAAGACGATCGTGCGACCGTCGCGGCTGATGGCAGGCCAGAGCATGCGGCCCTCGCCAAAGTCGGTCAGCTGGCGCGCTGATCCGCCGTCAAGCGGCTGAAACCAGAGATTCTCCATTCCATCGCGGTCGGAGATAAGATACAACCCCTGGCCATCGGGCGCCCAGAGCGGCCAGCGGTTCATACCGGCATAATCGCCTATTTTGCGGAAGTCGGACGCACCGGCAGCGCTGCCGACGATCCAGATATCCGCGCCGCCGTACGGGTTCGGCCCGCGGCGCCACCAGCGGTCGCGGCTATTGTTGAACGCCAATGTTCGCCCATCGGGTGAGACGGACAAACTATTGATGGTTTCGTAAGGCTGGCTGATCCAGGAGATCGGCGTGCCACCCTCGGCCGCGACTCGATAGATTACGCTGCCCTGCTGCTCGCGGCCGGAGCTAAAGAAGATCTGCTGGCCATCGGCCGACCAATCCTCGACGACGCTGGCCACATCGTGATAGGTGACGCGCCGGAGTTCGCCGCCATCTAGCGGCAGCACGTAGATATCGCTCTGGCCGGTGCGGTTCGAGCTGAACGCGATCGATGCGCCGTCGGGCGACCAGCGCGGCGATGAGTGGCCGGCTGGGTTGGCGGTCAGGCGCTCGGCGTCGCCACCCTCGAGCGAGACAAGCCAGATATCACCGGCGTAGACGAACGCGACCTGTGCGCCGTCCGGCGAAATCGTCGGGGTGCGAAAGTAGGGGCGCACGCTGCCCTGAGAATTACTCATGCTATCCTCACACGTGGAGCTGGCGGGGAACGAGGGGATTATAACAAACCGTAGGAGCACGGGCAAGGCAGCCGCAGGTCACAGGTCGCAGGTCGCATAGCACTGCGGCTTGCGACCTGTGACGTAAGGATGGTACAACTTGGCATTCCGATGCGTCAAATCGGGTCCATCGGTAGCAATCTCTGTCGTCAAGCCGTGGTACAATCGTGCCATTGCGGTATGAACCGTAGAGCGAGGGGCCGTGCCGCGCAGGAGTAGAGGAGGACAGCTATGAATTATCGAGCAGCTGGCGCCGCTGTGCGGGCCTGGCGCGATCGCCTGGATCGGCAGTTCACGGCGAGTGCCGTCGATCAGCGAACGATACATATTGTGTTCGTTGTGTGGTTGGTCGCGTTCTTGCTGAAGCACTCAGGCTCGGCTTGGGATGTCGCCTGGCACTTTCGCTATGTATTCGGCGCGCTCGAGCCGCCCCACTGGCTCAACATAGTCGGCAATACGCTTGCGATCGCCTTGATCATTTTTCAGACCATGACCGGCAAAGCGGTCGAGCGTACCGGCTTTCTCGTGATGCAGGGCGCGTTCGTGGTGTTTCTCATTCATATGCCGCTGGATGTGCTAAACCACTATCTGTTCGGCCTGGATGTGACGGTCTGGAGTCCCACACATGTGCTAGGCTTCGCCGCCACTACGGTGATGATGGGTGGTCTGCTCTACAGCTGGCTCATGCTATCTGAGCCCGGCCGCTGGCGATTGGTGATCGCGCTGCTGTGCTGGGCGTTTCTGCTGGACGATGTGATGTTTATGCTCAGCCAGCAGGAATACGGCGTGATCGCGCTGGATGCCTATAGCCGGGGCG
>DATFXE010000108.1:0-5457 GCA_035258585.1 Roseiflexaceae bacterium
GTTGACCAGCGTGGCCTGGGGTGCCAGCTCGCGCATATCGCGGGCGATGTCGAGCACGATGGGCACTGTGCGCAGCGCCTTGGCGAAGCCGCCCACGCCGGTAGTCTCCTGGCCGATCAGGTGGTGCCGCCGGCCCAGCAGCTCGTCGCCGTGGCGCGCGGCCTGGCCGCCCACCCGCAGCTGCGTGATCACAAAATCAGCGCCGTCGATCGCGCGCCGACGATCGCCGGTCAGCTCGACCTTGAAGGGTGCGTTGGCGTAGGCGACCATGCGCTTGGCGAACGCGCCGACGACTGCCAGCCGTTCCTCGTTTGGGTCGACCAGCCAGATCTCCTTGAGCCCAAGCACGCCGGCGCGCGCGATGAACCCGTCGATCAGCTCAGGCGTATAGGTGCTGCCGCCGCCTATCACGACAATTTTCATAGCAAACCTCGTTGTTTTAGGAGGACACAAACGACCAAGGACGAAGGACGGAGGACGAATGATCGGAGCGATGCTCTTTCGTCTTTGGTCCTTCGTCAATCATCCCTTGATTCCCGTTAGCTTCACGCCCTGAATAAAGGTCTTCTGGCCGAAGAAGAACAGCACGATCACCGGCATCGCGAAGATCGCCGAGGCAGCCATCATCAAGTTCCAGTGGACCTGATGCAAACTCTTGAACTGAAGCAGCCCGACCGAGAGCGTCATCATGTCGGCGCTGTTCAGGTACAGCAGCGGCCCTTGCAGGTCGTTCCAGGAGTAGAGAAAGGTCATCACCGCGACGGTCGCCAGCACTGGCGTCGAGAGCGGCAACACCACTTGTGTGAAGATCTGCCATTCGGCGGCGCCATCCACACGCGCCGCGTCCGAAAGCTCCAGCGGGATGGTCTTGAAAAACTGGCGCAGCAGAAAGATATCGAAGGCGTTGGCGAAGAACGACGGCACGGTCAGCGGGTAGAAGGTGTTGCTCCAGTGCAGTGTGCGGGTGAAGATAATGTAGAGCGGCACCAGCGTCACCTGCGCGGGCAGCATCATGGTCGAGAGCACCAGCAGGAACACGATCTCACGGCCCGGCCACTGCACCCGCGCGAAGCCATACGCCGCCAATGTGCAGGAGAGCAGCGTGCCAACCACCACCAGCAGCGAGATTGTGGCGGTGTTTTTGGCATAGGTCCAGAACGGGATCTGGCCGAGCGCGCCGGGGAAGTTCGAGAACTTCAGGCTGATCGTGATCTCTTCGTGGAGCGCGTTCAGTGGCGAATCGAAGATCTGGTCCGGGCTGTCGAGGTTTACAAACGTGCCGACGCCGCTGGCGCTGCGCAGCAACCCGAAGCGCTCGGTTCGATCGCCGGACGCGCGCGTATACAGCGGCACCAGCTGGCCCTGATAATCGACCCGTAGATTGTCGCGTGGGATCCAGTGGAATGGTTGCCGGCCCAAGTCGGTGTCGGCCTTCAGCGCGGTCGAAATCATCCACAGGAAGGGGACGACGAAGAACAGCCCGACCCCGATGATCGCTGCGTGCGCCAGCAGGCTGCCAAGCCGCCGCCTTCGCCGCTGGCTGCCCCAGCGCCGCACTGATAATGATGCCTGTGCCATGAGAATCTCCGCAATCCGCAATTGATAATGTAAAATTGAGAATTGAAAATAACTCCACTACTTCAATCCTGATCTCGATCGTTTGAGCCATAGTTGTAAGTTATTTCTGCATTTTCAATTCTCAATTCATCCACTGTCCTCGTAATACGCCCAGCGCCGTGAGCTGCGCAGGATGACCAGCGTGCAGAGCAGGATGATCACAAACAGAATCCAGGCCATCGCCGACGCCTGGCCGATCTGGAATTTGTTGACAAGCTTATCGTAGAGTAGCAGCGCGTAGAACAGCGTCGAGTCCTGCGGCGCGCCAAGCGCGCTGGCGGTTGCCAGGCGCCCGACCACATAGGCCTGGGCGAAGTATTGGAAGGCGTCGATCACGCCGATCACCAGGTTGAACAGCGTGATCGACGAGATCAGTGGGATGGTGATATGCCACAGCCGCCGCATCCAGCCCGCGCCGTCCAGCTCGGCCGACTCATACAGCGACTGCGGCACATCCTGCAAGCCCGCCAGGTAGATCACCATCGTCCCGCCGAGGCCCCACAGGCCGAGCAGCACCAGCGATGGCTTGGACCACTGTGGCGAGTTGATCCAGAGCGGCCCCTGGATGCCGAGCAGGCCAAGCAAGTGATTCACCAGCCCGTCGTCGGCGCGCAGCAGCCAGTACCACAGCAGCGTGCTGGCCACCGCCGGCACGATCGCCGGCAGGTAGTAGACCACGCGGTAGAATGCCTGGCCGCGCACGCGGATGTTCAGCAGCAGCGCGCAGATGAAGGAGCAGAACAGCTGGAGCGGCACGGCGATCAACACAATGTAGGCCGTGTTGCGCAGCGATACCCAGAAGCGTGGATCCTGGAACAGCGTGACATAATTCGTGAGGCCGACGAATTTCAGCGGCTTATTGAACTTCACCTCGCTGAAACTGTAGATCAGCGATGTCACCATTGGGTAGAGCGTGAACAGCAGGAAGCCGGCGACCCACGGCGAGATAAACAGCAGCCCGGTGATCAGGCCGCGCCGCGTATGCCGGCTCATCCCGCGCCGGGTGCGGGCCGGCGCCTTGGCTTGAGAAGCTGTCTTGACCGCCATTCGCACACCCCTGTCCAGTCAGCAGTTGGCACTCGGCAGTTAGCGAGACTCCTTCTGCCGAGTGCCAACTGCTGACTGGTATCACTTCTGGGTTTTTACGGCCTCGTCCAGCATCGGCTGCAGCTCGTCCTGGGCTTTTTGAAGCTCATCCTTGACGTCGCTGATCTGCCCGCGGATGGCCTGCTCCTCGATCTTGCCGAACTTGTCGCTCAGCTCGGAGTTGATCGGTGTGAAGATGTAGCCTTTGGCGTTCGGGCCACTGGCCAGATCGAGGAAGAGCGCCAGGTTGGGATCTTCGCGGAAGCGCGGGTCGGTCGCGGCCTTCTTGCTGGTCGGCAGGTTGCCGTTGTTGACCATCACGTCGGCCACGTTTTGCGGCTGCTCCATCCAGGAGAACATCTTCCAGGCCAGGTCGACGTCCTTGACATTTGCGGGAATCGCCACCACTGTGCCGCCGAGCACCACCTGGCCCTTGCGCTCGGGGTGATCGGCCGGGTAGGGGAATGGCGCGACGCCATAGCGCAGGTTCGGCGAGGACTCTTTGATCGCCGCGGGGATCCACTCGCCGTTGAGCATCATCGCGATCTTGCCGGAGTTGAAGCCATTCTGCGCCGCATCGCCGAAGCCCGACTTGAGCCGCTCGACCTTCTCCACGCCGGGGCCGACATAGAACTGCTTCTGCCACTCGATCGCCTGCAACATCGGGTCGGTGGCGATGGTGATCTTGGTGCCATCCGGATTGTAGAAGTTGGCGCCGAACAGCTGCGCGTATGTGTCGCCCGTGTGCGACCACTCGAAATCGGGGATGAAGCCGATCTGGGTCAGGTTGCCGTCTTTATCGGTTTTGTTCAGCTTTTTGGCATATTCCGCCAGCTCGTCGAGCGTCTGCGGCGGCTTCTCGGGGTCCAGCCCGGCCTGCTGGAACAAATCCTTATTCCAGTATAGCGCGTAGGCATCGGTGCCCCAGGGCAGGCAGTACAGCTTGCCGTAATAGCGGCAGACGCCCAGCGAGCCCGGCACCACGTCGTTCATATCCACGCCGCCCTTGGCGATCAGGTCGTCCAGCGGCATCACCAGCCCCTCGCGCGCGTACGTGCCGATATTGTCGGCGCCGCCCGGCACGATCAGCTCGGGCGGGTCGCCGCCCTGGATCGCCGCCAGCACCTTATCGTACTCCACGTTCTGCACCAGCTCAAGCTCGAGTCCGAGCGACTTCGCGCCGGCTGTGAGGAGACTGGCGAACTGGCCGGCTGTCTCGCCCCAGTCGACGATCCAGACGCGGATCTTCTGCCCGCCGCCCGATTGTGCCGGCTCGGCGACCGTGGTTGGCGCGGGCGCGGCGGTCGGCTCTGCGGCCGGCGCGGCGCTGGGCGCGGCGGTGGGCGCCGGGGCATTTGTGGGCGCGGCCTGCCCCGAGCTTGCGGAAGCGGTCGGCTGTTCCGCGGCCGGGGGGGCGCCGCCACAGGCCGCCAGCAGCAGTGATAGGATAGCGAGCAGGGCGAGCAACCACCGGTGTCGGGTGTTCATAAGCATCGCTCCTTTCCTATAACCGACGACGGATCAACGACCAAGGACCAAGGACCAAGGACGAATGGGAAGCGCCGGCTTCCATTGGCCTTTGGTCGTTTGTCGTTGGTCGGGAACAGCTAACCGACGCCAGATTCTGGGACACGCGCCAGTCGCTTCCGAGAAGCCGCTTTTGGTCTCGATCGCCACGTCGCGCGCCCGGCGATGCGTCGCCAGCGCCTCATATCGGCGTATTGCTTATCGACTGCATTGAGAGAAAAACCGGATAATGTCTATGTAAGCGGTTTCATTGTATGCGAAGGTTTGGCTGGTGTCAAGCTGTATCGAGATCGGGGCAGGGCAGGCGAAAGGTTGATGTGAGCTGCGCGCTACAGGTACTGTCCCGGCGTCACCCACTGCGAGGCGGTGTCCAGCGCTTGGCGCTCCTGGGGGGTCAGCTCGATGGGGTGTTGTGCTCAGGCTGCCGCTATTGCGTCTCCGCATAACGTACTGCAATACGCGTTATCGGAACCAGCTTTTACGTCGGTGGATACTGTGTGCCGGCCAGCCGCTCGGCTCTGCCGTATGTCGATCTTGCTGATATAATGTCCTGGCGCGCCAGGGTGGGCCCGTGCATCCCATTGTGCCGAGAGGGAGGTGGCCACCATGCGTCTGCTGGTGTTCTGTCGCATGCATCTGGTGATTGTGTTGAGCATCGCGCTGGCTGGCTGCACCGCCACGATGTTCACGCCCACGCTCCGTGTGCCGATCTTGATGTATCACTATATCTCCTTCAACCCGCGTGCGCCGGCCGACCCGCTCCGCACGCGCCTCTCCGTGCCACCACCCCAGTTTGCCCAGCAGCTGGCCTACCTGCACCAGGCAAACTACATCACCATCACCCTGGACGACCTGGTCGACGCCCTGCATGGGCGCACCATCCTGCCGCCCAAACCGGTCATCCTGACCTTCGACGATGGCTATGCCGATTTTTTCACCAACGCCTTTCCATTACTGCGGCGCTATGGGGACAAGGCCACGATCTACATCATTACGCGCAAAGTCGGGACGCCCGGCTACCTCTCCTGGAAGCAACTGCAGACGCTGGCGGCCTCGCGGTTGATCACGATTGGCGCGCATACCCGCACGCATCCTGAACTGCCTGCGCTGAGTGCCCAGCAGAGTTGGGCCGAACTGGCGGGCAGTAAAACCGATCTGGAGACTCGCTTGGGCATCAGCGTGCGCCACCTGGCCTATCCTGCTGGTCATTACACGATGACCACGCTC
>DATFXE010000109.1:0-10266 GCA_035258585.1 Roseiflexaceae bacterium
GGCTCAAAGTGGCGGTAGCGCGCGACAAGATTCGCAAGAATCCGACCGATACCATTACGCTGCGCAAGCCTGATGTCGTAGAGGATGAAGACGACCAGCGCGGCTATGCGATGGCACCGAACGAGGCCGATCGCTTTCTGGCCGCTGTCGGCGAGCTGCACCGGCTGTACGCACTCTACTTCGTGGCGTTCTCTACCGGCATGCGGCAATGTGAGCTGATCGGCCTGCGCTGGCGCCATGTCCACCTGGCCGAAAAGAACGGGAAGAAGCCCTTCATCGCCGTCCGCGAAGAGATCCGCAAGGTCGCAGGCAAACCGACGCGGCTGCCGCCCAAGAGCAAGCATAGCCGGCGCGACATTCCCCTTGACGACGAAACGATCGCCGTGCTTGCCGCACACCGCATCAGGCAACATGACGAGCGCATGCGCTGGCGCGGCCAGATCCCAGATTGGAATCCTGACGATCTAGTCTTTCCATCCGAAGTCGGCACGCCGCTGGGCGCGAACAATGTCCGCATCCACTTCAAGAATGCACTCAGGCGGGCCTACGGGCTGCCGAAGGATAAGAGTACCTGGACCGAGGCCCAAGGGCGTATCTATGCGATCCGTTTTCACGATATCAGGCACTCAGCCGGCAGCCTCATGCTGCTGAGTGGCGCCAGCATCGCCGACGTGAAAGAAGTTCTTGGCCATAGCTCGGTCGCTATCACGGCAGGGATCTACCTGCACTCGTATGAAGATACCAAGCGCGCCGCCGTCGCTGGAGCTGCCCGCTTGCTTCGCAAAAAAGGTGCCGTATGAAAAATACTGTCCCGAATACCGTCCCTCCCATCAAAACAAAAGCGGCGAACGTCGCCGTTCTACCGCTTGCTGCTGCTGGTGACCCAGGAGGGACTCGAACCCCCAACACCCAGTTCCGAAGACTGGTGCTCTATCCATTGAGCTACTGGGCCATATCATGCGTAGTGTAGCATAGGTCGCGGCGCTTGGCAAAATAGTAAATTATTCGTCAATTGTCATCGATTTATCAGCCTATTTGCCCTTGACGCGCTCTTTTTTGGCAGTATGATCCAGATCGGTACCCGAGCACATTGCTCGAGTTCGAGTGGTTATTTGTACAATTTGGATGTCGATGAGGCGAGACAAGGTAGCGTCGAATGAATGCGCTACACTGCCTCGCCTCGCAATCTGTAAAGCGAACGTATCTCCTGAGGCTACTATGAACATGCTGATGCGCGCGCGCGCAAAAGCGGTCGGGCAAGCGGCGATCGAGCGAGCGCCGGCGTCTGGCGCGGCGCTTTCGCCCAGCGTAGTGCGGCGCGGCTTGCAGCTCTCGATCGCCGAAGGCGCGCTGTCGAACATTCATATCACCGTCTGCGCCGGCGCGTTTCTCACTGGCTTCGCGCTGATGCTGGGGGCAGGCGATTTCGAACTGGGCCTAATAGCCGCGCTACCGTTTATTGGCCAGCTGTTTCAATTCGCCGGCGCCTACCTGGAGGAGCGCCTTGGCGAGCGCCGGAGAATGACAGTGCTCTCCTGTGGAGTCAGCCGCTCGCTGTGGGCGCTGCTGGCGGCGCTGCCCTTTCTCACCGTGCTTGGCACGGCGCGTCTGCCGATCTTTCTGCTGGTGCTGGCGATTTCGCAGGCGCTGATCGGCATCACCGCCAATGCCTGGACCAGCTGGATGAGCGATCTGGTGCCGCCGCGGCAGCGTGGGCGCTACTTCGGCACACGCAACACGATCTGCAGCATCACCGCCATGGCCAGCTCCTGGCTGGCCGGCCGCGCGCTCGATCAGTATCGCGGCGCGATCGCTGAGCCTTTCGGCTACGCGCTGATCTTCGGCGTGGCGACGATCTGTGCGATCGCCGGCGTGGTGGTGCTGCGCTACCAGCCCGAGCCGCCGTTGCGCCGCGTCGAGCGCGCGTCGGTCGGCCAGCTGTTCAGTGCGCCGCTCCGCCACGCCAGCTTCCGGACGATGAGCCTGGCCGCCGCCGGCTGGGCGCTGGCGATCGGTCTGCCGGCCCCGTTCTACAACGCCCATGGCATTCAGAACCTGCACTTGTCGTTCGCCACACTGGCGCTCTTCGCGATTGCGACCAGCGCTGTGGCGCTGATCACGCAACCGTTGATCGGGCGGCTCCAGGATCGCTATGGCGATAAGACGGTTCTGGTCGGCTGTGTGATCGGCGTGATCGTACTGCCGTTGGGCTGGGTTGTCGCGACCCCGACGTTCTGGCTGCCATTGTGGTTGAATGCGATCGCTGCGGGCATTTTCTGGCCCGGTATCAACCAGGGGCAGCTGAACATGTTGATGGATCGCGCGCCGGCAGAGGGTCGGGGTGCATATGTCGCTTCCTACGGCGCGATCACAGGCCTGGGCACCTTTGCCGCCAGCCTGCTGGGCGGCGCGATCGCAACTAGCCTGGGCGACACGATCGTTCATCTAGGACCACTCGCTCTCAATCACTATACCATTCTCATGGCCGCCAGCAGTCTTGGGCGGGCGGCGATGGCCTTTGTCTTTGCGCGGCGCCTGTAGGGAGTCATCAGTTGTCAGTTACACGAGTTACGGGGTGGTGGGGTTTGGGGAGGCCGGGTGCCCTCTGGGCGTCTCCCCAAGATCTTCTTTTTTCTGGCGAACGTTGGCGGCTCTGCCGCCAACGTTCGCCAGAAAAAGCTTCAAGGAGGGCTTGCAGCCCTCCAAACCTCTCCGCGCGGGGGCCTGTGGCCCCCGAGAACCTTCTTAGGAGGGCAAAGCTCTCCAAACCTCAACCGCGTAACTCCTGTCAGGACTCATAACTAATAACTTTCTAGTGCCACAAACAAGGGGACTGTGTTACAATATCAGGAACGATCAGTACTGCACTGTGGAGGAGCTATGCGGCGGATTCAGGCCCGCTTGACTGAAGATTTCGGCGTATGGGGGCAGGTCGCGCAGGGCCGCGATGCCGTCAGCTATGCGCGCGGAAATATAATCTATACACCCGACCAGCCGGCGGAAAGCTTGCTGCTGCTGAGCAGCGGCCAGGTTGGGTTGCACCTCAGCTCGGATGAGGGCCGTGCTCTGACACTGCGGGTGATCGAGCCAGGCCAGCTGTTCGGCCAGATCGCCCTGGCCGAGGGTGGCTCGTATGATACGTTTGCCGAAGCGCTCGCACCTGTGATGGTGTACCCGATCTCACGTGCGGAGTTGCTGCCGATGATCGAGCGCGATCCGGCGCTTGGGCTGGCGCTGATCGAAGATCTGGGCCGCCACCGCCAGGCCGTCAGCCATCTGTTTGACGAGGTTGCGTTCAAGTCGGTGCCGGCGCGGCTGGCGACGTTGCTGCTCGATATGGCTCAGAGCCAGGGCAGCGCCCAGCCATCGCGCGTGCCGCGGCGCAGCCACCGCCAGCTGGCCGAGATGATCAACGCCTATCGCGAGACGGTTACCAAAGTAATCAACCAGTTCCGCGCCGCCCGGTTGCTCGAGATCGATCGCTCCTTTATCACGCTGGTCAACCCGCGCGGGCTGGAAGAGCTGGCGCAAAGCTAGTCGCGCGCGGATGTCGTAACGGGTCACGAGGGGGTGGGGATGGTCGTGGGCATTGCTTGCGGCCATCTCCACCCCCTCGATAGTAAAGGTTCTGGCCGTGACAGATCGCCTGTCTCCTACCCTGGCCGCGATCCAAGATTTTCGACGTGCGCGGCAGCAGGCCAACCTCGACAATATTATCGCCAATCTGACGGGCCGGCCGAGCGCACTGCTCTCGTTCGATCAGGTCAAGCATCAGCTCAAGGGAAGTGTGAGCGGTAGACGTCGGCTTGAGGATGTTCCACTGGACGTTATCGTCGGCAGCGTTGGCCGCTACATCGATTTCAACCGCCAGTTCCTCCCTCAGAACGATAGCGACGAGAACCGTTGGGCGCGAGTCAAGTCGGCCATGGAAAGCCCGACCGGGGTGCCGCCGATCGAACTCTACCGCATCGGCGATGCCTACTTTGTGCTGGATGGCAACCATCGCGTCTCGGTGCTGCGCCGCATTGGCGCGACACACGCCCAGGCCTATGTCACTGAGATCCAGACACGTGTGCCGCTCTCGCCCCACGATTCGCCTGACGACTTGATTCTCAAGGCGGAATACGCCAACTTTCTGGATCGTACCAGGCTCGATGAGCAGCGACCCGGAGTCGACTTAAGCGTGACTTCTCCAGGGCGATATGCCGGGCTCGAGGAAGAGATCGAGGCCCATCGTGCGGCCATGTCGGCCGAGCAAGGTCGCGATGTGCCGTTCGATCAGGCGGCCGCGAGTTGGTACGATACGATCTACCTGCCGGTGATCGACATCATTCGGCGGCAGGGTATTCTAGAAGATTTCCCCCAGCGCACCGAGACCGACCTGTACGTGTGGGTGTCGCAGCACCGCGCCGAGCTCGAACAGCAGCTTGGCTGGCATATCGGGCCCGCCGCCGCCGCCAGCGATCTGGCCAACCAACGTGGCCAAACCGCCCGCCGCGTCGCCGCCCGGCTTGGCGGGCGCCTGCTGGGCGCCGTAACGCCAGCGCTGTTGGAGACAGGCCCGCCGCCGGGCGAGTGGCGGCGCGACCGCGGCGCAACGCTGGAACAGGCCCGGCTCGCCGCTAATTTGCTGGTGCCGATCAGCGGCGAGCCGGCCGGCTGGTACGCGCTGGAGCAGGCGCTGGTGGTGGCCCGGCGCGAGGACGGCCGGATCGCGGGGTTGCATGTTGTGCGCACCCCGGCGCTGCGCGACAGCCGCGAGGCGCGCGCGGTGCGGGACGAGTTCGATCGCCGATGTGCGGATGCCGGGGTGCCGGGCAACCTGGCGATCGAGGCCGGCTCCGTCACCGACTTGGTCTGCGACCGCGCGCGCTGGAACGATGTGGTGGTGGTGAATCTGGCTTACCCGCCCAGTGCCGCGCCAGTCGCGCGGCTGCGCAATGGCTTTCGAGCGCTGGTGCAGCGCTGCCCGCGCCCGATTTTGGCCGCGCCGCAGCGGGTCACGCCGCTTAGCCGCGCGCTGCTGGCCTACGACGGCAGCCCCAAGGCCGACGAAGCACTCTATGCCGCCACCTATCTGGCGCTGCAGTGGCAGATCCCACTGGTCGTCGTCAGCGTGGTCGAGGGCGAGCATGGCGCTAAAACGCCGCTCGATAGCGCCCGGCAGTATCTCGAGTCGCACGGCGTCGCGGCCAGCTATGCGGAGGAGAACGGACCGGTCGCCGATGCCATCCTGCGCGCCGCCACCGCACAAGCCAGCGATCTGATTCTGATCGGAGGCTATGGCTTCAACCCGCTCCTGGAAGCAGTGATTGGCAGTACGGTCGACCAGGTGTTGCGCGAGACCAGGCAGCCGGTGTTGATCTGCCGGTAGCGCGAATCGCATGAATTCTTTTCTCCCTGCACATATCTGTTGCTAGTGGTCAACCACACTGATTTTGCTGGGGAGGCCCGGAGGGACCGAAGGCCCCTCCGAGCCTCCCCAGGTGGGGGTGCAGGGGGCGGCCTCGTGCCCACACCCAGAGGGTACCCGGCGTCGCCCCCGCAACCCCCACCCGGCAGAAACACTGTGGCAAGCCACTAGTGCCGCTGATGATAATAGACGACGGACGATAGTAGTATAGCCCATCGTCCATCGTCTATCGCCTGCCCTGAGCGCAGGCTCCCCTGAGCTTGTCGAAGGGTCGAAGGCATCATCGTCGTAATCAGACCGCAGCTTTAGCTCCCGACGCGCGCTTTGCCACGGAGGTACTCATGCCCGGAACACATCTCGCCGATCTGAACACACCGGCACGCGAGCTGGCCGAGCGTGCGCTCGATTGGCTCGATCACCGCTGGGATGCCGCGGTCGGCCTGCTGCGTCTGCCCGACGACGCGCTGTATGAAGCTGGCCATGACGGCGCGAAAGTTCATCTGGTGCGCGAAACCGCATGGTATGCGCTTGGCTTGCTGCTGCGCAATGCCGGCGGCGACCTCGCTCGGGCGACTCAAGCCGTCGGCGCGCTGCTGGCCTACCAGTTCGACACGCCCGGCCAACCCTATCACGGCACATGGTATCGCTCGCCGCACGAGCCGCCGCCTCCGGCTGAAAACCCAGTCATATGGCAGGACTATGACCCGAACTGGCGCGAGTTCATCGGCACGGCGCTGGCGCTGATGCTGATCGAGTACGAGCCGCTGCTGCCGGCCAACCTGGTGCGACGGGTGGATGTGGCTTTGCGGCGGGCGATCGCCGGGACGCTGGAGCGGGATGTGCCGGCTAGCTACACCAATATCGCGCTAATGACGGCATTTCTGCTCCAGTTCGGCGCGCTGCGGTTCGGCCAGCCGGCCTGGACTGCGGCCGCCGAACGGCTTGCCGCGGAGGTTTTGCGGCGTTTTCAGATCAACGGCGCGTTCGACGAGTATAACTCGCCGACGTATTATGGCATCGATCTGTACGCGCTCGGGCTCTGGCGCTCGTACGCCGCCTCGGCGCTGTTGCGCGCGGCCGGCGCCGAGATGGAAGCCGCGCTGTGGCGCGATATCGCCCTGTTCTATCACGCCGGCATGCGCAACGTCGCCGGCCCCTACGATCGCAGCTATGGCATGGACATGCGGCGTTACGTAGCCTGTCTGGGCATGTGGATCTGGCTTGCCACTGGCTATGAGCGGGCGCCATTCCCGGATCTGGCAGCTCCGCTTGAACACGGCTGGGATTTCGCGGTCGCCCCGGTGTTCGCCCTGGTGGCCTTGCAGATGCCCGAAGATGCCCGCCCACATTTTGTCGCGTTCCAGAATCCACGCCAGATCGAGCGCGTGATAGCGGCCGATCCGCGGCGGGTCGCCACGGCCTGGGTTGCTGAGAGGGTGATGCTGGGCGCGGAGGATTCCAGCAGCAGCCATCGCGCGGGCGAGCAGTTTCACCCGGCGACGATTCACTGGCTGATTATGGATGATACGGTCGGCTGGATCAGGCTGAGGCATGCCATGCCGGTGGACGCGCGGGCCGAGCAAAACAAGCTTGCAATCACCTGTACCGAGCATCCTGGCGGCGATCAAGAGTTTGTCTTTCAGATCGCCGCGCCGCCGTTTGATCTGATGCGGCTACAGGCGTACCGCTGGGATCTACCCGGCCTGATGGTGCGAATCGCGACCAATGCCGCTCGACCGATCGTGGAGCGCGATGGCGATGTAGTCGAACTGCGCTATCGCGTGAGCGGCAGCCGCCCGCGGGCGCCGATTCAGTTCATGCTGCATGTGGAAGCGCCAGAATCGCGAAGCTAGAGCGCCAATGAAGAATCCGCGTCTGTACTCACTCATCGGAGCGCTCAGTGCGGCGGCGCCGCTCGTCGACGCGCCGCGACAGCTCGCCGCCGTAGCGATCCTCGCGCGGGGGTGCCAGCCGGCGCTGCGTCGGTCGTGGCGGCCGGCGCCGCCGCTCGCGGTCGCGCCGTCCACGCTGAACCATAATGCTCCAGGCGTCGTCGTCGTTCAGCGGGTGCGTGAGCTGATCGTCGCTCAGGCGATTGGCCTGGCGATCGTTGAGTGCGGTCATACGCTCGTCGAACGCCTCTTCCTCGGGCGAGACGCGGGCGACCGCATTCCAGTAACGCCAGATCAGCAGCAAAGCTCCTGCGATCAGCAATGTGAAAAGAACAAACAATACGATTGGCGACACGAGCTTTCTCGCAACACGCAAGCCGGCGAATGATTGGCTGATGGCTTGCATTATAACATGTGTGCTGCTTGCCAGGTGAGCGGTACTTTATCTTCTTGCTGTGGCTCCTTGAAATTGGTTCACGCTTGCCATATACTGCCGCTTGTACATCAATGGTATCTCACACGTTCAGGAACGGGCGAAGCCTCGACAGATAGAGTTGAAGAAAGAGACACATGCACACCCGTGAGGAGATCAAGCGTCTGACCGAGTTGGCCTCCTGCGCTGGCTGAGCTGCCAAGATGGGCCCCGCCGCCCTGGCGCAGGTTCTGCGCTCGCTGACACTACCCACCAACTCGAATGTGCTGATCGGCCTTGATGTCAAGGACGATGCGGCAGTCTATCGGATTGCCGACGATCTGGCGCTGGTGCAAACGGTCGATTTCTTCCCGCCGATAGTGGACGACCCGTACACCTATGGCGCGATCGCTGCCGCGAATGCCCTGAGCGATATCTACGCCATGGGCGGCACACCCATCCTGGCGCTGGCGATCGCTGGCTTCCCCGAAGACCTGCCACCGGCCACGATCAGCGCCATCCTGCAAGGCGGCGCCGATAAGGTCGGCGAGGCTGGCGCGGTGGTGGCTGGTGGCCACACGGTGATCGATCAGGAGCCGAAGTACGGGCTGTGTGTGACTGGCCTGATCCATCCCGACCGCGTGACGGCCAAGGCGCATGCGCAGCCGGGCGATGTGCTGCTGCTCACCAAGCCGCTGGGCACCGGCGTGATCACCACCGCCCATAAACGCGGCGTAGTGGCGGATGAGCACCTTCAAGCCGCGGTCGCCAGTATGACCAGGCTCAACCGCCGCGCGGCCGAGTTGGCCGCGAGCGCCGGGCTGCACAGTGCCACCGACATCACCGGCTACGGGCTGCTTGGTCACGCCGAGGAGCTAGCCCGCAACAGCGGTGTGGCGCTGCGGATAGCGCTAGCGCAGGTGCCGCTGCTGCCAGGCGCGTTGGAATACGCCCGGCAGGATGTGTTTCCGGGTGGGCTGGGCCGCAACCGCGATTATCTGCTTGGCGCGGGGGCCGTGCGTGTCGAGCCGAAGCTGGATGAGGCGCATGTGCAGCTGCTCTTCGACCCGCAAACATCGGGCGGGTTGCTGTTCGCGCTGCCGGAAGCGAGCGCTGCGACGCTCCGTGAGCGCTTCGCGATAGCGGGTGAGCCGATCTGGGAGATTGGCCGGGTGGTGGAGGGAGCGGGAATCAACGTGACAGAGTGACAAGATGACAAGATGACAAGATGGCAGTTCAGCAGAATGAACTCACCTTGTCACCCCCTCATCTTGTCATCTTGTCAAGTAGTGGCGGCGGCGAAGCCCTTGATCGCCTCGTCTTCGTCCTGGTAGATATCGGCGTATTGCGCCAGGCCCACCATACGGAAGATCTTCTGGAAGTGCTGTGAGAGGCCGCTCACCCCCAGCTTCTGATTATTGCGGTTGACCTCGGTGACAATACCAATCAGAATCGCGATGCCCGCGCTGTTGATATAGTCGTTCTGGCGAAAGTTCAGCAGAATATGCTTCGCGCCCTGGCCGGTCACCTGCGCGTATGCGCTATTGATCTTCTCTTCGGCAAATGTCGTGACATCGCCGACCAGATCGATAATCGCAACGCCATCGCGCTCGCGCGTGCTGACGCTCAGCTCATCTTCCAACATTGGATACTCCTCGCAACTCAATTAGGAATGCGTTACTTCGTCTCGGGGTAGGGGTTGTGGGGGCGGCCTTGGCCCCTCCAGACCTCCCACGAGAGACAATCATTATATCTTTCGAAAGTATAACACCAGCCGAAAATGATTGCCGCCATCGGAGCTTTCCGTGAAGCCGGCCTCATCGACCAGCTGTGCGATCATCATCAGCCCCATCCCGCGCAGCGGCGCCAGGCCGCGCAGCTTGAGATCGATGCCGGCAACCGTGCCGCTGGCCTCGTAGCGCTTCAAGCCCCGATCGTGTACGTCGATCTCCAGCCGATCATCCGCAACGAAGCAGCTGACCTCGACGCGCAGGCCGGGCGTACGCCCGTTGCCGTGCTCGATCGCATTGATGCAAGCCTCACCTAGCGCTGTCTTGAGATCCTCGACGCGCTCGCGGTCGCAGCCAAGCCGGCGGGCGAACGCGGCCACGGCTTCGCGGGCGACTTTTTCGTAGCCTAGCTCGCTGGGGAATGAAAGCTCCATCGATGGATGCGATGTCATGTGCTGCGATGTCGTTCTCATCGGTCTTTATCTTTCGAGATGGATCACCATACGAACCTGGTTTCCACCGCTTGGCGCCGTCGTGAATTCGACTTCATCCATGAGCTCGCGGATAAGCCAGATCCCCCAGCCACCTTTGTCCTGTTTTGTAAAAGCGTCCTCGATCCGCGGCGCCGGAGTCGTCTGCTGCTGATCGAGCTGCTTACGCCCCTGGTCGGCCACGCTCACCACGAGCTCATCCGGTCGCGCCGTCAGCATCACCAGCACGCGCATGTCCGAATCGTGCTCGTTGCCATGCTCGATCGCGTTGGTCACGGCTTCGGCGATCGCCGTACGCAGCGCCTCGACCCGATCGCCGCCGAACCCC